>NZ_JBFAHF010000036.1:0-76311 GCF_040654015.1 Nocardia sp. NPDC050799 | reverse complement strand
TCTGCACTTCCTTCTTCTTCGCGGCCATGATGCCCTTGAAGGAGGGGAAGCGCGGTGGCGCGCTCTCGAACGGCTGCGTCGTGCGCCGGGCCCTACGCGTTGGGCCCGTATTCCTCCAGCATCTCGGTGACCAGTGCGGCGATCGGCGACCGCTCACTGCGGGTCAGGGTGATATGCGCGAACAAGGGGTGGCCCTTGAGCTTTTCGACCACCGCGGCGACACCGTCGTGCCGGCCGACCCGCAAGTTGTCGCGCTGCGCCACATCGTGGGTCAGGACCACCCGGGAACCGCTGCCGAGCCGGCTCAGCACCGTCAGCAGGACATTGCGTTCCAATGACTGGGCTTCGTCCACGATCACGAACGAATCGTGCAGCGACCGGCCTCGAATATGGGTCAGCGGGAGAACTTCCAGCATATCCCGGCTGAGAACCTCCTCCATGACCTCGCGGCTGGCCAGACCGTCGAGGGTGTCGAAGACGGCCTGTGCCCAGGGGCCCATCTTCTCGTTCTCGGTGCCCGGCAGATAACCGAGTTCCTGACCGCCCACCGCGTACAGCGGCCGGAAGACCACGACCTTGCGCTGGGTGCGTTTCTCCAGCACCGCTTCCAGGCCGGCGGTGAGGGCCAGCGCGGATTTACCGGTGCCGGCGCGGCCGCCCAGCGAGACGATGCCGACACTCTCGTCGAGCAGCAGGTCCAATGCCACCCGCTGTTCCGCGGAGCGGCCGTGCAGCCCGAACGCCTCCCGTTCCCGCACCAGCTGCACCCGTTTGTCCGGCGTCACCCGGCCGAGGGCGCTGGAATTGTTGCCGAGGAGCCGGATCCCGGTGTGGCAGGGCAGTTCTCGTGCCTCGTCGAGATCGACGACCGAGTCGCTGTAGAGCCGGTCGACGATTTCGGAGGCGGTGTCGATCTCGACCATGCCCGTCCAACCGGAGGTCACCACATCCTGTGCGTGATATCCCTCCGCCCGTAGACCTACCGCGCTGGCCTTCACCCGCATCGGGATGTCCTTGGACACCAGCACCACCTGGCATCCGTCGGCCGCGAGGTTCAACGCGCAGGCCAGGATGCGGGAATCGTTGCTCTCGGTGCGGAAACCGACCGGCAACACCGAGGGATCGGTGTGGTTCAGTTCCACCTGCAACGTGCCACCGTCGGTGCCGATCGGCAGCGGTTCGTCGAGCCGGCCGTGGGCCACCCGCAGATCGTCGAGCATGCGCAGGGCCTCGCGGGCGAACCAGCCGAGTTCGTGATGGTGTCGTTTACCTTCGAGTTCGCTGATCACGACCAGCGGCAACACCACATGATGTTCGCCGAACCGGGTCACTGCCCAGGGATCCGACAGCAGCACCGAGGTGTCGATGACGAAGGTTTTCAAACCTTTCTCAATGAAGCGAGAATTCGCCGAAGGGGCGGATACGGAGCGATTATCAGTCACGGTAGGCTCCTATGGTCTGCGCGGCACCCACACAGACAGTCTCGCTGGGCCGGTAGGTCCGGATGGCTGCTGACGTGGTGCGTCAGTGGCCACGAGGACCGGGTGCCGGCCCCCTCGTACTGAGTTTCTCAGTCACGGTCAGGACCTCCCGAGCGAACCGCAACGTGCGACCCGCCACTCCGAAGCTACCTCCTCACCACCCCTGTGCGCTCGGAGAAATGCGGGAGGCTTTGGTGAATTCGCTGTGAACTGGCCCCGGTTCGGCCGGTTTCGCGCAGGTCAGCATGGGTATCGACGGCCCGCGATCCATTCGGATCAGGTATCGGTGAAATCGACTCTGTCCCGGCGCCGGGGCGGCGTGTTCGCTCCGGGTTCGCCTTCGTGTCGCCCGGCGCGGGTCACCTCAATCGCGCAACTGCTCCACGAGTACCGGAACATGGCTGTGACCCGGCTCTTTGACGCCGGTGACCAAAGTCACCGGCGGACTGCCGCCGGCGCGCTCCCGTAACCGGTGCAGTATCTCGCGGGCCGCCGGCTCGGCGAGCTCGGCCCGGTAGCGGTCGGCGAATTCGGTGCGCCGGCCGTCGGGGTCTTCGTGGAACCACCGGCGCAACTCGGTCGAGGGGGTGATCTCCTTGGCCCATTCGTCGATCCGGGCGACGGCCTTGGCGAGGCCGCGCGGCCACAGGCGGTCGACGAGCACCCGGTAGCCGTCCTCGGCCGCGGGGGCCTCGTAAACGCGTTTGACCTGGAAGCCGGGCGGTGGGGTGAGGGTTTCGTCGGTCATCGGGTCATCGCAGCACGGTATCGGGCCGGAGTGGGTACGCCACGCGGCGACGGCCCGGCGACCCTCCCGGAAACCGGGCCCGGAACCCGGCGCCGGGATTAGAGTCGGCGATATGACCCAGTACGAGGAGTTGGACAAGCTCTCGTCGAAAGAACTGCACGACCGCGCGGTGAGGCTCGCGGTGCGGCACGGTGATATCCGCTTTCTCTGGGACCTGCTGACCCGGATCCCGGCGGCGGAGGCCACGGCGGGGCGGGCCGGCGAGAGCGAAGCCGATATCAAATGGGTGGTGCCCATGCTCGACGACTATGTTCACGCAGGTGACGGCGAACTCGCCGAGGCGTTGCGCGGGTTCTATCTGGAGTACGTGAAGGAGCATTCCTGACCGTCGCGCAGCGATATGCACCGCGGACCAGCCGCGGTGCCGGATCGCCACGGCCTCGGCTCACTCGCCGCGGTACCCCTCGAAGAACGCGGTGATCTCGGCGGCCATGAGATCCGCCGCGACGTGGTGCAGGTAGTGGGTGTGCACGTCGTGGGTACGCCAGGACACGATGTGGTGATCGCGCTCGGCGAACCGCCGGATCCCGTGGAAATCGCCGGTCGAGCCGCACAAGGCCAGCGGTACCGTCGACGGTGCGGTGGGAGCGGGGGCCTTGTCCTTCTCGAAGTAGTGCCGGATCGCCGAACCCGCCGTGCCGGTGAACCAGTGGACGGCGATATTGGCGATCACGAATTCGTCGTCCAGGTCCGGGCCCAGAAGCTGTCCGTTCCAGCCGAGCAGGCCCGACGGTGAGTCCGCGAGGGCATGCGCGAGGGTCTGCGGCTGCTGTGACTGCAGCACATTGAAACCCATTTTGTTCGCCACGAACCAGTTCAGCGTTTCCAGTGACCGCTGCTCGTCGGCATCCAGGTCCGCCAGCTCGGCGGGGTCGCCCGAGGGGAACGAATACACCTGGGCCACATGCATTCCCACGACACGGTCCGGCGCGATACGACCCAGTTCGACCGAGATCGACGAGCCGCCGTCATTGCCCACCGCGCCGTATCGCTCGTAGCCGAGCCGGCTCATCAGCTCGGCCCACGCGCGGGCGATCCGCTGGTCGTTCCAGCCCTTCTCGGTGGTGGGTCCGGAGAAACCGTAACCGGGGACCGAGGGGACGACGAGATCGAAACCCGCGGCGGTCAGCGGCTCGATCAGGCGCCGGAATTCGATGAAGGTGCCGGGCCAGCCGTGGGTGAGGATCAGCGGGAACCCGGTGCCCTGCTGTGCGCGTACGTGCAGGAAGTGGATCCGCTGACCGTCGATCTCGGTCACGAAGTGGGGGTGGGCGTTGAGCTGCTCCTCCATCTTCCGCCAATCGAGCTGCAGCCACTGCTCGGCCAGCGCGCGTACCCGGCCGACGCTCACGCCGTACTCCTCGCCGGAGCCCGTGATCTGGTCGGCCCAGCGGCTGCGCTGGAGCCGGTTGCGCAGATCGTCGATATCGGCCTGGGCGACCTCGATGCGGAAAGGCTGGATGGTGGCCATATCGAATCCTTTGGTTGGAACGGAATGCTTTGTTCTGTTCAAAGATAGCAGAACGGAACATTCCGTTTCAAGTGCTATGCTCGGCGCATGTCGAAATCAGCGGAAACAACTGCTCACAAGCCTCTGGGTGGCCGTAGAGCGCAGGCCGCCCGCAACGACAGCCTCGTCCTGGAAGCCGCACGGGAGGTGTTCCTGGCCGAACCGAAGGCGCCGATCGCCGCGGTGGCCGAACGGGCGGGCGTCGGAATCAGCGCGCTCTACCGCCGCTATCCCAGTAAGGAAGCGCTACTGCGCACGCTGTGTCACGAGGGGCTGCGCCGCTACAACGCGGAGGCCGACGCCGCGCTGGCCGAACCCGACGGCTGGCAGTCCCTGGTGGGATTCCTGGAGCGGGTGGTGGACGCCGATGTGCATTCCTTGACAGTCCATCTCGCGGGCACCTTCGAACCCGACCCGGCGATGCGGCCCGAGGTGACACACGCCGACGAGGTGAACACAGAGCTGGTGCGCCGGGCGCAGGCGACGGGCCGGCTGCGGGAGGGAGTGACGCCGCAGGATATCGGGCTGGTACTGGAAGCGTGCGCGGCGGTTTCGACACCCGACCGGCAGCGCACCGCACAGCTGCGCCGCCGGGTGCTCGCGGTCCTGATCGCCGGGTTGGCCGCCGAGGGCGAGCTGCCGGGCCCGCCACCGCGGCCGGGTGAGTTCGCCTGGCGCTGGCAACGCGCCGGAACCCATCCGGCGCGGCCGCCGGAAGCGGATCAGCCGGCGTAGGCCTCCCGCATGGCCTGCCTATCGATCTTCTTCATCTGCATCGACCCGAAGAGGAGAGCGGTCAGTGCTCAATGGTCGCCGTTCTCTGGACGGTCGACCGCACTCGCGCCCGTCGGCGGTGGCGGCGCGGCTTCGAGGCGGAGGAACTCCTCGTCGGTGAGCAGCCGGGACCGGATCAGAAACCGGACACCCTCCGGGGCTTCCAGGGAGAATCCGCTCCCGCGCCCGGGCACCACGTCCACCGTCAGATGGGTGTGCTTCCAGTACTGGTACTGGTCCGCGCTCATCCAGAACGGTGTGTCCACATCCACCTGCCCCAGCAGCACATCCTGCGCCCCGACCCGGAACTCGCCCCGCGGATAACACATGGGTGCGCTGCCGTCGCAGCACCCGCCGGATTGGTGGAACATCACCGGACCGTGCTGTTCGATCAGCTCGTGCAGCAGATCGGCGGCGGTCGCGGTGAGTTCCACCCGGTTCGGGTCCGGCATCAGAAAAACCCGAGCTTCTGCGGTGAGTAGCTGACCAGCAGGTTCTTGGTCTGCTGGTAGTGGTCCAGCATCTGCGCGTGGTTCTCCCGGCCGATACCCGACTTCTTGTAGCCGCCGAACGCCGCGTGCGCCGGATAGGCGTGGTAGCAGTTCGTCCACACGCGGCCGGCCTTGATACCGCGACCGAGCCGGTAGGCGGTATTGCCGTCCCGCGTCCAAACGCCCGCGCCGAGACCGTAGAGGGTGTCGTTCGCGATCTTCAGGGCCTCCTCGGTGGAATCGAAAGTGGTGACCGAAACGACCGGGCCGAAAATCTCCTCCTGGAAGATGCGCATATCGTTGCTGCCCTTGAAGATGGTCGGCTCCACGTAGAAACCGTTCGGGTAGCCCTCGACCGAACGGGAACCGCCGCCGGTGAGCACCTCGGCGCCTTCCTTCTTGCCGATATCGATGTAGGACAGGATCTTCTCGAGCTGGTCGTTACTGGCCTGCGCGCCGATCATGGTCGCGTCGTCGAGCGGATCGCCGCTCACGATGGCCTTGGTGCGCTCCACGCAGCGGGCCATGAACTCGTCGTAGATCGACGAGTGGACGAGCGCCCGCGACGGACAGGTGCAGACCTCACCCTGGTTCAGCGCGAACATCACGAAACCCTCGACCGCCTTGTCCAGGAAATCGTCATCGGCCGCCATGACATCCGGCAGGAAAATATTCGGACTCTTACCGCCGAGTTCCAGCGTGACCGGGATGATGTTTTCGCTGGCGTACTGCATGATCAGGCGTCCGGTGGTGGTCTCCCCGGTGAACGCCACCTTCGCCACCCGCGGACTCGACGCCAGCGGCTTACCGGTCTCCACCCCGAAACCGTTCACCACGTTCAGCACACCCGGCGGCAACAGGTCGCCGATCAGCTCGACCACCTTCATGATCGACGCCGGCGTCTGCTCGGCCGGTTTCAGCACCACCGCGTTACCCGCCGCCAGCGCCGGCGCCAACTTCCAGGTGGCCATCAGAATAGGGAAATTCCACGGAATGATCTGACCCACCACGCCCAGCGGCTCGTGAAAGTGATAGGCGATGGTATCGGCGTCGATTTCGCTGATCCCGCCCTCCTGGGCGCGGATGGCCCCGGCGAAATACCGGAAATGATCCACGGCCAGCGGCAGGTCCGCCGCCTTCGTCTCCCGGACCGGTTTCCCGTTCTCCCAGGTCTCCGCGACCGCCAGCGCCTCCAGATTCTCCTCGATCCGATCCGCGATCTTGTTGAGGATATTCGCGCGCTCGGTGGTGGAAGTGGCCCCCCACCCGTCGGCGGCCGCATGCGCGGCATCCAGCGCCAACTCCACATCGGGGGCGGTGGATCGGGCCACTTCGCAGAAAATCTCGCCATCGACCGGAGACGGATTGTCGAAGTATTTACCTTCGACGGGCGCGGTCCACTCACCCCCGATGAAATTGTCGTATCGGCGGGCATAGCTCACAATGCTGCCGTCGGCCCCGGGCTTGGCGTAGGTCATGAGGTACTCCTCGAAGTGGATTCATGCAGTGCGCGGAGGCCGAAGCGAAGGCGGAGGTATCGCATCATGACGAACTCCTCGGTCGACACGGGCGCTGAACGCACGCCGGATAGAGCGTGATATACCTCACTATGCCGTGTCACGGACGGTGGTACGCCGTGTTCGCGACGAAACGTGGGATCGATTCCGGCGGGGGTGCAGCCGTCGTAGGTAACGGCGTCTCGGGACTCGGCGGGATCGCCATCGAGGATCTGCGTGTGCGGAACATGACTCGCAACCGGAAATCAGCGCGGGCGATCTCGGACGCGTCGTGGTCGCGGTTCCGGTCGATGTTGGAGTGCAAAGCGGGCTGGTACGGGCGCAGCGTGGTGGCGGTGGATCGGTCTCGGCCTGCGGAGATGGTGTGAGACCGCCCCGCAGCTGATGTGGGAAGGCAACCGTCGATGAAACAGGAACACGCTGCCGTGCGGCAGGGGATCGCCGGCCTTCCGGCGGGAGGAGAAGTCGACCAGACCGCACGCGTGGCACGCCGACATCGCCGGGACGCGGCATAGGGTCGGGAATATGAGCGAGGAGAAGCAGTACCGCATCGAGCACGACACCATGGGCGAGGTCCGCGTTCCGGTGGACGCGCTGTGGCGTGCCCAGACTCAGCGGGCGGTGGAGAACTTCCCGATCAGCGGGCGGGGGCTGGAGCGGGCGCAGATCCGGGCGCTCGGGCTGTTGAAGGGGGCCTGCGCGGTGGTCAACCGGGATTTGGGGTTGCTCGATGCGGAGCGGGCCGCGGCGATCGTCGCGGCCGCCACCGAGATCGCGGCGGGCCGCCACGACGACCAGTTTCCGATCGATGTGTTCCAGACCGGGTCGGGGACCAGTTCGAATATGAACGCCAACGAGGTGATCGCCTCGATCGCGGCCGGCGGCGGGGTCACCGTGCACCCGAACGATCACGTGAACATGTCCCAGTCGTCGAACGACACCTTCCCGACCGCGACCCATCTGGCCGCCACCGAGGCCGTGATCAAGGATCTGCTGCCCGCTCTGGAGCATCTGCGGCTGGCGCTGCTGGACAAGGCGACCGAATGGCGCACGGTGGTGAAGTCGGGCCGCACCCATCTGATGGACGCGGTCCCGGTGACGCTGGGCCAGGAGTTCGGCGGCTACACCCGGCAGGTCGCGGCGGGGATGGAGCGACTGCTGGCGACGCTGCCGCGGCTGGGTGAACTGCCGATCGGCGGTACCGCGGTCGGGACCGGGTTGAACGCGCCCGCCGGGTTCGGGGCGAAGGTGGTGGCGGAGTTGGTACGGGCCACCGGGATCGACGCGCTGACCGAGGCCGAGGATCATTTCGAGGCGCAGGCGGCACGGGACGGGCTGGTGGAGGTCTCCGGGGCGCTGCGCACGGTCGCGGTGAGCCTGACCAAGATCGCCAATGATATCCGCTGGATGGGTTCGGGTCCGCTGACCGGGCTGGGTGAGCTGCAACTGCCCGACCTGCAGCCGGGTAGTTCGATCATGCCGGGAAAGGTGAATCCGGTCCTGCCGGAGGCGGTCACCCAGGTGGCGGCGCAAGTGATCGGAAACGATGCCGCGGTGGCTTTCGCGGGGGCGGGCGGCCATTTCGAGCTGAATGTCTACATCCCGGTGATGGCGCGTAATGTGCTCGAATCCATCCGGCTGCTGGCGGCGGTGTCCCGGTTGTTCGCCGACCGGTGTGTGCACGGGCTGACCGCCGACACCGAACGGCTGCGTACCCTGGCCGAATCCTCGCCTTCCATTGTGACCCCGCTGAATTCGGCGATCGGTTACGAGGAGGCGGCGGCGGTGGCCAAACAGGCGCTGCGGGAGCAGAAGACGATCCGTCAGACGGTGATCGATCGCGGACTGATCGGAGAGGGGTTGAGTGAGGAGGAGCTCGACCGGCGTTTGGACGTGCTGTCCATGACGAATATCGACAACGACTGATACCGTGCCGCCCCGGGGACCAGGGGTGACGCGGTATTCGCTGCGACGCGACCGTCGGTCAACGGTCGCGTCGCACCGTAGGTGGATTCAGGACCGGAACCGGGCCAGCTCTTCGCGGGCCGCCTCCCCGGATTCGCCGAGGTCGGTGCGGCCGAACACATCCCAGCGCCGCAGCAGCGGCGCGAAGATCAGCTCGTCCTGCTTCTCCGGGTCGTAGATACCGGCATCGGCCAGCGCCTCGTCGCTGCTGCGCCCGTCGGGCAGGGTGACCGAGGGGACCCGGAACGCGGCGACCTGGTCGGCGACGGCGCGCATGGTCTGGTCCGGGGTCTCGTCGAAACCGGCGGCGACGAGGTCGGCGAATACCGCGGCCTGCCTCTCGTCGTCCTCGGCGATCCGCTCGCTGATCGCGGTGATCAGCGGGTTCTCCCCGAGCGCGGCGGTATTGCGATGACGCACGGCGGCGGCGGTCTCCTCGAACGCGCAGGCGGCCAGCACATCCAGCAGATGCAGCGGCTCGCGCCGGAAACCGTCGGTCATATGGCCCATGCGCAGCCGTTCCAGCTCCACCGGGTCACAGGCGCGGGTGACCATCAGGTAGTTGCGGATCACCACGGAGTGCCGGGCCTCCTCGGCGGTCCAGCGGCCCACCCAGCGCCACCACGCGCCGGTGCGCAGGTATTTGCCGGTCTCTCGATGGTACGAGGGCAGATTGTCGGCGATCAGTACGCTCACGGTGAGCGCCAGCCGGGCGGTATCGCTGAGCTCGGACTGCGCGGGGTCCCAATCCTCGCCGCCGAGGAAGGCGAAGTTGCGGCCGTCGTCCCACGGGACGAAGTCGTGCGGCTGCCATTCATCGGCGATCTCGGTATGGCGCCGCATGGTCAGTTCCACCTCTACCGCGAGCGATTCCAGCAGGTCGCGGTCGGTCAACAGTTTCTGCACGCACACACGGTAGCGGGTCGAACCGAGTACAGAGTGAGCCCCGGGGTCGGGTTGGGGAATATCGGTGATCCGGCCGGTCCGGGTGGGGTGCGCGCACAATCGGGCCCGTTCCCCGGATGTGAACGGAGATTCCGAACCGCTCGGGTGGCGGACAACGGACAGCGCTCGGGGCGCCCGCCGTAGTGGGCGCCCCGAGCGCTCTCTCACTTCTCGGTGACCGTGGTGGAACGGTCCGAGGAATTCCAGGTGATGGTGCCACCCTCGAACTCGCTCTGCTTGCCGTCCGGGGTGTTCTCCTCGTCGGATGTGGGGAAGCCGAGTTGGCCGTCGGCGCCGCCGTTGGCCTCCCATGCCTCGCGGATATCACCCCAGACGATATGGGCGCCGGTGTCCTCGCTGAAGAAGACGGTGCCGCCGGAGAAGTTCTGGTAGCGACCGCCGTCACCGGCGACCTGCTCCTCGCCCTCGGGCATACCGAGTGTGCCGGTCGGACCACCGGCCTCGGTGTACTTCTGATAGATGCTGCCCTTCACGGTGATTTCGTTGCCGTCCGGGGTCTGCACGGTGGTTTCGCCGGCGTCGGCGTTGGGGTCCTCGTCGGGGGTCGGCGAACCCTCGGCGCCTGTCGTCTCGGTGGGCGAGCCCTCGGCGCCCGGGGCGGCGGTCGGGCCGGTGGTGGCGTTGTCGCCGCCCGGCATCACCGCCGAGGTCACGGAGCCGACGGTATCCGATACCGAGTTGTCGTCACCGCAACCGGCGACGAGCAGCCCCGCGGCGGCGAGTGCCATGGTGAATCCGGCCGAACGTCGAGCGAAGTGGTGCATGTCCATCCTCTCGCGACAGGCCGGTGTGATGGACGGGCAGGTCGTGGTGGTTCATCACTCCGGCTGTGGGTTCGGCAACGTGACGGCTACCGAGCACGGATATCCGTGACGCTGCCAGTTCGGTGGCCACGCGGATACTACCCGGAAAATCCGGGAGCCGATCTGGATGCCGGAAAGTTGCTTGACACGGCGGGTGGGTGTCCGGCGCGCCGGAGGCACCACGTGCGGTCCAGAGCCGGGCCCGGACCGCACGCGCGGCGATCAGGGCAGCGGCGGGGCGGCGTGCTCGTCGCCGTGGAAATCGACCGACGAGTATTCGCGCAGTTTGGTGAGCCGGTGGTAGGCGTCGATCATGCGGACCGTGCCCGATTTCGACCGCATCACAATGGACTGGGTGGACGCGCCGCCGCCGTAGTAGCGGACGCCGCGCAGCAGATCTCCGTCGGTGACGCCGGTGGCGCAGAAGAAGACGTTGTCCCCCGCCACCAGATCCTCGGTGACGAGGACCCGGTCCAGATCGTGTCCGGCGTCGAGCGCTTTCTGCCGCTCCTCGTCGTCCTTGGGTGCGAGCTTGCCCTGGAGTGCGCCGCCCATACAGCGCATCGCGGCGGCGGCGATGATGCCCTCGGGGGTGCCGCCGATGCCGACCAGGATGTCGGTTCCGGAATCGTGCCGCGCGGCGGCAATGGCGCCGGCCACGTCACCGTCGGAGATCAAACGGATCCGGGCGCCGGCATCGCGGATCTCCTGGATCAGCTCGCCGTGACGGGGGCGGTCCAGGATGCACACGGTGATATCGGAGACCGAGGCGTGCTTGGCCTTGGCGACCTTGCGGATGTTCTCCCCGATGGGCGCCGAGATATCGATCACGTCGGCGGCGTCGGGGCCGACGGCGATTTTCTGCATGTAGAACACCGCCGACGGGTCGAACATGGCGCCGCGTTCGGCGACCGCCAGCACCGAGATGGCGCCGGGCGACCCCTTCGACATCAGGGTGGTGCCGTCGATCGGGTCAACCGCGAAATCGACCTCCGGGCCGGTGCCGTCGCCCACGTTCTCGCCGTTGTACAGCATGGGCGCTTCGTCCTTCTCGCCCTCGCCGATCACCACGACGCCGCTCATGGATACCGAGCTGACCAGCTGCCGCATGGCGTCCACGGCCGCCCCGTCGCCGCCTTCTTTGTCGCCCTTGCCCACCCAGCGCCCCGCTGCCATGGCGCCGGCTTCGGTGACGCGGACGAGTTCGAGCGCGAGGTTACGGTCGGGCGCCTCGCGGCGGCTCGAAGCGGGCGAAGATGCCGTCATAGCGGGTGCCTCCTAGGTTGTGTAACTTGCCGTAATTGTCGCATCGCGGGATTGCGTGCCGGTGATCACCTGGTACGGCAGTACCGGGGGCGGCGCGGGGCCCCGCCGCTACCACGATGGATACTGGGAGCGTGCCGAACAAGAAGCCACGCATCATGAACGACTACCGGGATCTGTTCTGGTCGTTGATCCCGTTGGTGCTGATCGCCGTGGTGTTCGCCGGACTGACCAGTCAGTGCAGTTTTTCCGCGACCGGTCCCACCCAGGGGACGATACCGAGTTTCGATGCCGCCGCGGCACTGCGCTCGGACGCCCAGAACCTGTCGTTCCCGATCCGTGAACCGGCCCTCCCGCAGAACTGGCAGCCGAATTCCGGAAGCCGTGACACCCTCACCGAACGCGGCGGCGGCACGGTCAGCACCATCGGTTATGTCACCGGGGTGGGCACCTATATGGAACTCGACCAGAGCGATGCCACCGAAGAGGTCATGGCCGGACATATCGCGGGCAGCCGGTATGCCACCGGGACCCGGGGTATCGCGGGCCAGAAATGGGTGGTCTACCAGGAGCCCGGCGCCGAACCCGCGTGGATCGCCGATTTCGGGGACAGCCGGGTGCTGATCCGGGGCGCCGGCAACGGCGAGGCCTTCGAAACCCTGGCCGCCGCGGTGGTGGCCGCCCGGCCGCTCCCGGCGGCGTAACCCGTCAACGGGGGTAGGCGCGGGTCATTCCGTGTCGTCGGATGCGGCCAGTGCTTTCTCGATCCGCTGCCGCGCCCCGGCCAGATGTTCCTCGCACCGGGTGGCGAGCGCCTCGCCGCGTTCCCAGAGCGCCAGGGCGTCGTCGAGGTCCATACCGCCCTGCTCCAGCATCTTCACCACGCCGGCCAGCTCGTCGCGGGCGCGTTCGTAGCCGAGGCCGGCGATATCGGCCAGGTCGTCGGTGCCGGTGTCGGACACGGTCAGGTCCTCTCGGAGTCGTCGGAGCGGGTGGGGGAGCCGCGTTCGCCGAGCCGCTCGGTGCCGAGGGCGGCGGCGGAGATCGCGCCGTCACCGACCCGGATACGCAGCTGGCTGCCCGCGGGCGAATCGTCGATCGCGCGCACCACATGGCGTTCGGGTCCGGTGACGCGCTGCACGACAGCGTAGCCGCGGGCCAGGGTGGCGGCCGGGCCGACCGCGGTCAGCTGGCGCCGCAGATGGTCGGTGGTCACCGATTCGGCGCGGACCAGGCTCTCGGCGCAGCGGCGGGTCGCGGTGCGCAGGCGTTCGATCTCGTCGTGCCGGTGGCCGAGATCGCGCAGCGGATCGGCCAGCACCGGGCGTGACCGCAGTTGCCGCAGTGCCGCGGACTCCCGTTCGACCCAGCCGCGCAGTGCCGCCGCGGACCGGGCGCGCAGCTCCCGGACGAGCGCGGTCTCGGTGGCGGCGTCGGGCACGATACGTTTGGCCGCATCGGTCGGGGTGGCCGCGCGTAGATCCGCGACCAGGTCGGAGACCGGGGAATCGGGTTCGTGGCCGATAGCGCTGACGATGGGGGTGGTCGCGGCGACGATGGCCCGGCACAGTGTCTCGTCGGAGAAGGGCAGCAGATCCTCCACGCTGCCGCCGCCACGGGCGAGCACGATCAGCTCGACCGCCGGGTCGCGATCCAGCGCCGCCAGCGCGTCGAGGATCTGCGGGACCGCGGACGGGCCCTGCACGGCGGTGTTGCGGACCTCGAACCGCACCGCGGGCCAGCGATCCCGCGCCACGCTCAGCACATCGTGTTCGGCGGCGCTGCCCCGGCCGGTGATCAACCCGATGGTGCCGGGCAGGAAAGGGACCGGCCGTTTGAGCCGCGGATCGAACAGCCCCTCGGCATCCAGCAACGCCTTCAGCCGTTCGATCCGCGCCAGCAGTTCGCCGACACCGACCGGGCGGATCTCGGAGATCCGCAGCGACAGGGTGCCGCGACCGGGGAAAAAGGAGAGCTTGCCGTAGACCACCACCCGGCTGCCCTCCTGCAGCGGGACGGGGGCGGCCCGCAACAGGGCCGGGTCGCAGGTCACCGACAGCGACATATCGGCGGCCGGATCGCGCAGCACCAGGAAGGCGGTGCGGGTGCCGGGCCGCAGGTTGATCTGGGTGAGCTGGCCTTCCACCCAGATACTGCCGAGCCGGTCGATCCACTGGGCGACCTTCATCGACACCGAGCGCACCGGCCACGGCTGCTCGGCGGAATTGGCGGGAGCGGATGCCTGCCCGGGCCGGCCGGAGCCGCTCCGGCCGACCGCGGGCGCGGGATCGGCCTCGGTCACTGGGCTCGCACGGTGGCGATCCGGTTGGTCAGCATGGTCACGTACGCGGCGCGATCCAGGGTGCGCTGTTCGTAGTCGAGCAGGGCGACCAGGTCGGCGACCGTGAGCGTGCGCAGCCGTCCGCGCAGCTGGGCGAGAGTCATGTTCGGGTAGTCGTAGCGGGCGCCGACCTCGGGGAGGACGGCTTCGGCCGCCGGCCCAGGTGCGGCGACGGGCTCGGGATCGGCCGTGGCGGCGGATTCGGGCCCGTCGACCTCGGGCGCTTCGGCCGCCGCCATATCATCGGCCGCGTCACCGGCGGCGTCGACGGTGGCCCCGGCGTCGAAGGTCCGTGCCGCGGGTACGGGGTTGCCGTTCTGGATCGCGCGCAAGCCGTCCAGCGTCTCCTGCAGGGCCAGTTCCACCTCGGCCGGATCGGCGTCGAAGCGGTCGAAACCGCTGTTGCGTCGGCGCGGGGTGGCCCCCGGCTCGCGCACCGGCGGGTCGTCGTCCTCGTCGAAGGTGGCCCATTCGGGCTGTTCCTCGGGACGGTTGATGATCCGGTCGAAAACCGAATCGCCCTTGATCGCGAGACTGGTGACGAACTGCTGGACGTGCATCCCCGTCTGCAGTAATTGGCTTACCGCGGTGAGCGGTAGTTTCGCCGCTGCCGAGGGCAGCCGTCGCGTCTCCTCGAGGACATAGACGGCGGCTCCGGCGGCGACGCGGGCCAGGAACGGTGGTCGAAACATGGTAATAGCCTGCCCGATATAGCGGGGTCCGCAAAAGAGGGTGCGCGTACCCGGCAAGCCGCGGCGGGATCGGTGGGTTTCCCGCCGTCCGGCGGGCGGCGCTTGCGCGGGCGCAGCGCGGGAATTCGTATCGGCGCCGGTCGGGGTCGGCGGGTGAACCTGCACACCCCTCCGGACGGGGCGCTGCGGTGACCGGTGCCGCGTGGCCGTCGAGGGCGGCCGGTGAGCGGGGTGAACGGGCCGGACAGGCCGAACAGGTGGTCGGGGCGCGGCCCGGACGCCGGGGTGCACGGGCGCGGCGGTCGCGGAGGTACGCACGTATTCTGTGGGGCATGTCCTCGGCAATACCGTTGAATGTCGGAATCGCTCGCTCGGCCGGCGCCGCGACCGCCGCCCCTGAAGGAAAACGAGTGCTGCTCGCCGAACCGCGCGGATACTGCGCGGGTGTGGACCGTGCCGTCGAAACCGTGGAAAAGGCGCTGGAAAAGCACGGCGCCCCGATTTATGTCCGCAAGGAGATCGTGCACAACCGCCACGTGGTGGAAACGCTGCGCGAGCGCGGCGTGATCTTCGTCGACACCACCGACGAAGTTCCCGAAGGGGAACTGGTGGTGTTCTCCGCGCACGGTGTCTCGCCCGCGGTGCACGCGACCGCCGCCGAGCGCAACCTGCGCACCATCGACGCGACCTGCCCGCTGGTGACCAAGGTCCATCAGGAGGCCAAACGCTTCGCCCGGGACGACTACGACATCCTGCTGATCGGCCACGAGGGCCATGAGGAGGTCGAGGGAACCGCCGGTGAGGCCCCCGAACATGTACAACTGGTCGACGGTCCGGACGCGGTCGAGAAGGTGACCGTGCGCGACGAGTCCAAGGTGATCTGGCTGTCGCAGACCACGCTGAGCGTGGACGAGACCATGGAGACGGTATCGCGGCTGCGGGAGAAGTTCCCGGCGCTGCAGGATCCGCCCAGTGACGATATCTGCTACGCCACCCAGAACCGGCAGGTCGCGGTGAAGGCGATGGCACCGGAATGCGATCTGGTGATCGTCGTGGGCTCGCGCAACTCGTCGAACTCGGTGCGCCTGGTGGAGGTGGCTCTCGGCGCCGGGGCCCGCGCGTCGTATCTGGTGGACTACGCGCGCGAGGTGGACCCGGCGTGGCTCGAAGGGGTGACCACGGTCGGGATCACCTCCGGCGCGTCGGTCCCCGAGATCCTGGTGCGCGGGGTGCTGGACATGCTCGCCGAACATGGGTTCGGCGAGGTCCAGCCGGTGACCACGGCGAACGAGACCCTCGTGTTCGCGCTGCCGCGGGAACTGCGGGCCGCTCGGCGCTGACCCGCGCTCACCTTCGGCGACGGCCCCGCGCTCAGCGGCGTTCGGGTCGCCGCCGTTCCGGGATCGGTTCGCGGACCCGGGCGGTCTGCGGCGTCCGGGCCGGTTCGCCGCGGCGGGCGTTCGCGCGCACCGGCTCGTCCGGTACCGGAGCCGGCGGGCGGGCGGGCGGGTGCTGGCGCATCTCGCGGGTGCGGGGTGCGGCGCCCCGCGCGGCCGGCTCGGCGGGCGGACGGCCCCGGCCGCCACGGCGCGGGGGTTCGTCGAACGATTCGTGGGTGTAATCGGGTTCGGGGTTCTCGGGCCGTTTCGGCCGCGCTTTCGCCTTGGTCCTGCCGTTGGCCTTGGACCGCGCCGCCAGGGTTTCGGCGCGCGAGAGCTTGCTCCCGCGGGCCGTCTTGCCCTCACCCACGGGACGCTTCGCCTGTCCGCGGCTCGGCCGCTTCGCGGTCTCGCGGCGGAGCCGGTTCTCCGCCCGTTCCTTGGCCTCGCCGCGGCTCGCGCGCCGTTCGTTACGGCCCCAGCTCGTGCCGCGCCGGGCGGCGGCGGTCTCGTGGGCCGCGTTCTCCGAGCGGAACTGCGCGATCCGGATCCCGGCGATGATCAGCACCAGGACGGTGGCCAGCATCATCGGCGGGAAACGGTGCACCAGCGGGATCGCCAGGTTCAGCAGGATGTCCTTGAGGGAGGCGGTGCTGGTCCCGGTGAGCTGGCGATATGCGATCGGCACGGCGACGAACAGCAATAGCGGCGGTAACACCATCGTGGTGAACAGGCCGCGGAACCGCACCGCCGCCACCGCCGCCAGACATCCGAGGATGTAGAACGCGCTGAAGGTGCCGGTGAGGTCCGTGACGTCGCCGAGGGCATCGATGAGGAAACCCAGGAAGGTGCAGGCCGCAGCGATGAGAACCGCGGCATAGGCCGGGACACCCGGCACCGTCGGCAATAACGAACGTTGCGGCGCGGGCACCCGGGAATTCACTCGTTGGGAAGCAGCCACGTATTGAACACTATCGTCCGGAAGGGTCGACCGTGTTACGGCACGGCGAGTCCGGCTCCGCGATTGTGCGGAAACGGTGGTCGGCGGCGATATTCATACCGTCAAGGGATATGGGTGGCGCGCAACACGATGGCGCAATAGAGACACTGTCCGCGGTGGTCGCGGGTCTACCGGGCCAGGGGCGGTACGGGTCTCGGCGTGTTGCCGGTGTGGCGTCCCGGGTATCGGTACCGGCATTGAAGCTGTCGGTGTGGTGCCCTAAATTCGCCGTCATGCGAATCCTGCATACGTCGGACTGGCATATCGGTCGCACCTTTCACGGCGTGGACCTGCTGGCCGATCAGTCGCGGGTGCTCGAAGCGGTCGCCGAGCTCGTCGCCGCCGAAGAGGTGGACACCGTCGTGCTCCCCGGCGATGTCTACGATCGCTCCATCCCCAGCGCGGACGCGATCGCGGTCTGCAACAGGGGGTTCGAAGCCATCCGCGCGGCCGGAGCGCGCATCGTGGCCACCTCCGGCAACCACGATTCGCCGACGCGGCTCGGGGCGGGCGCGAGTTTCGCGGCGGCCGGTGGGCTGTATCTGCGCACCACGGTGGGCGATTCGGCCCGGCCGGTGCTGCTGTCCGACGAGCACGGTGCGGTCGCCTTCTACGGCATCCCCTATCTGGAGCCGGAGATATGCCGGGGCGAGCTCGGCGTCCCGCAGGCGCGGTCGCATGCCGAGGTGCTCGCGGCGGTACTGGAACGGATCCGGGGGGATATCGCACAGCGGCCGGACACCCGGACGGTGCTGCTGGCGCACGCCTTCGTGGTGGGTGGCGCGGCAACGGGCTCGGAGCGGTCGATCTCGGTGGGCGGAGTCGAGACGGTGCCACTGGGGATGTTCACCGAGCCGCGGTTCGACTATGTCGCGCTCGGTCATCTGCATTCGCCGCAGACCCTCGCCGAGACGGTGCGCTATTCGGGTTCGCCGCTGCCGTATTCGTTCGGGGAGAGCACCCACCGCAAACAGGCGTGGCTGGTGGACCTCGGTGATACTGGTCCGGCTCGGGTGCGAGGGCTGGAATTACCGCAGGTCCGCGGGCTGAGCCACCTCACCGGGACGCTGGAGGAGCTGCTGGCCGACCCCGCGTGGGAAAAGGCCGAACAGCACTACGTCTCGGTCTCGCTCACCGACTATGCCCGGCCGGTGGACGCCATGCGCCGATTGCGCGAGCGTTTCCCGTACGCGGTGCACGTGGAATGGGAACGACCCCAGGGCGACCCGGCCCTGCGGTACCGGGAGCGGGTGCGCGGCCGCGACGACACCGAAATCGCCCGCACTTTCCTCACCGATGTGCGCGGCGAGCCGGGCGCCTCCGAAATGGGCTGGCTTACCCGCGCCATGGCGGCGGCCGTCCGGGAGACGGAGGTGGTCCGCGACGATATCGGTGCGTCCCCGGCGGTCGATACGGAACTCACCGCATGAGATTGCACCGGCTGGAGATGACGGCCTTCGGTCCCTTCGCCGAGACGGCCTCCGTCGACTTCGACGAACTGGGCGCGGACGGACTCTTCCTCCTGCACGGGCAGACCGGCGCCGGGAAGACCACGGTGCTCGACGCCATCGCCTATGCGCTGTACGGGCGGGTCCCGGGGGCCCGGGGGGACAAACGGCTGCACTCCGATCACGCGCCCGCGCATATCCGCCCGGAGGTGGTGCTGGAGGCCACGCTGGGCGGCCGGCGACTCCGGCTCATCAGGCAACCGGAATTCGAGCGGCCGAAGCTGCGCGGTAGCGGGACCCGGGTGGAGAACGCCAAGGCCACGCTGGCCTGGCTGGACGGAAAGGGCACCAACCTGTCGCGGATCAACGAGATCGGCGACGAGATCGTGCGGCTGCTGGGGATGAGCGCCGATCAGTTTTTCCAGGTGGTGCTGCTGCCGCAGGGGGATTTCGCGAAGTTTCTGCGCGCCGAGAACGAGGATCGCGAACGACTGCTCGAGAAACTGTTCGATACCGGACGTTTCGGGTCGGCCGAACAGTGGCTCACCGCCCAGCGCAAATCGTCGGGGGAGCAGATCGGCGTCCAGCAGCGCAATGTGGAGGACCTGATCACCCGGGTCGCGGTGACGGCCGGGATCGACCGCACCGAGCGGATCGACATTCTGGATGCGGTCGAGTGGTCGCAGGACCTGCTGGCGGGGGCGCGCGGCGAGGTGGAGAAAGCACAGCACGAACTCGAGGAGCGGCGTGCGGAGTCGGCGCTCGCCGACGAACAGGCCGAACGGGAGCGGCGGGCGGCCGAGCAGCGGCGCCGGCTGGAACTGGCCCGGCAGCAGCTCGAGCAATACGCCGCCGACGCCCGGGCACGGGCCGCGGATCGTGGCGAACTGGATCGTGCGCGCCGCGCCGAACCGGTGGCCGCGGCGCTGGCCGAGGCCGAGGCCGCGGTCCGCGCGGCGCGCAGCCGGGAAAACGAATCCGCGGCCGCGGCCGAACACCTGGCCCGGCTGGCCGCGGAACCCGACAGCGCGGATATCCCGGGTATCCGCCTGGTGCGGGCCCCGTCCGCCGGGCGCGCCGGGGACGGGGTCGCCGAGTTTCCCCCGGAGGTTGCCGCGCCGGAGAGTTCCCCGGCGGAAGACGAGTTCGCGCTGTTCGACGTGGCTCCCGGCGGGTCTCGGCAGAGCCCCGCCGAGGCCGGTGCGGACGAGCCGGACCGGATGGACGACCGAGCCGGCTACGACGAGGACCTCGGCCTCGATACCGCTATCCGCGGATGGAGTGCGCTGCTGGGCAAACTCGGTGAGATCCGCGCCGACGCGGCCACGGCCGACACGTTGCGCGGGGAACTGGCCGAACTGCACGCCGCGGCGGCCGAACTCGGCGAACGCTCGGCCGCACTCACCGAACGCCGGGCCCGGCTACCCGAGATCATCGCCGGCGCGCAGGCGCGGGCCCGCGAAGCCGACGAGGCGAAAGCGACCCTGCCCGGTCTGCGCACCGAACTCCGGCGCTTGCAGGCGGCCGCGACCGCGGCCGTGGAACTGGCCCGGGCGCGCAGCCGGCTCGACCGGGCCCGGGTGGATCTCGATACCGTGCGCGCCCGGCATCTGGAGGCCCGTGAGCACGTTTTGGACCTGCGGGAGCGCCGGCTGGCCGGGATGGCGGCGGAGCTGGCCGGGCGCTTGGTCGACGGGCAGGCGTGCGCGGTGTGCGGTTCGGCCGAGCATCCCCGGCCGGCGCGGCAGGCGGCCGGGGCGGTATCGAAAGAGGACGAGGCGGCAGCGGTCGCCGCCGAACGTACCGCCGAGGTGGCGCGCGAACGTGCGCAGTCGGCGCTGGCCGAGGTGGAGCGGGAGATCGAGGCACTGCTGGCCCGCGGCGGCGATACCGACCGCGTGCAACTCGCGGCCGCCCTGCGTGCGGCCACCGAGGAGTGTGGGGACGCCGACGAACTGGCCGAATCGGCCGATGCGTGTGCCGCCGAACTGGCCCGCCTGCGGAGCGATGAGAGCGGGTTGCACGACGCCCTGCGCGATACCGAGACCCGGGCGGGAGCCGTCGCGGCGCGGATCGAGTCCGCGCAGGCCAGGCTCGCCGAAATCGACGAGAAGTTGCGCACCGCCGCCGGACGGGACCGGACCATCGGTCGTCGCCGGGAGCGTCTGCACGCGCTGATCGCCGCCGCGGGCAACCGGCGTGACACCTACGCCGCGGTCCGCGCGGCGTGGGAACGGGCGGCCACCGGTGTGCTGCGGGTCGAACGACTGGCCGGAGCGGCGGGCCTGGTCCCGCCCACGAGTGCCGTCGGCACCGCGCCGGATTCCGTGGCCGGTGGTTCGGGCGACGCGGGCCAGGATCCCGGAGCCGGCTCGGGGGAGATGCTGGCGACGCTGCGGATCTATTCACCGCTGGTCGGTGCCGCGACCCGGAGCCCGCAGCGGCAGGACGCGCTGAGCGCTGCCCTGGCCGCGGCGGACGAGGTACGCGCAGCCGCTCGGGCCGTATTGGACGAACCGGAGATCCGGGCCGCCGCCGCCACCGCGTCCGGCGATCCGGAAGCGCTCGAGGCGGCGGTGCGGACCGCCCGGGCCGCGCTGGACGAGGCCGTCGCGGCCCATTCCGCCGCCGTGCACCGGGTCACCCGGCTGGAAACCCTGTGCGGGCAGTTGTGGGCAGCAGTGGATTTGATCGCCCCTGCGCAGCGGGCCCACCAGGAACTGGCCGAGCTGGCGGAGGTGGTCGCGGGGCGCGGCGCGAACAACCGGCGGATGTCGCTGCGCTCCTATGTGCTCGCGGCCCGGCTGGAGGAGGTCGCGGTGGCCGGGTCGGCCCGGCTGCGCCGGATGTCCGGGGGCCGCTACGAATTCGTGCACACCGACCGGGCCGGGACGCACGGCCGGCGCGGCGGTCTGGGGCTGGACATCCGTGACGACTACACCGGCGCCGTCCGGCCCGCTCGCACGCTCTCCGGTGGGGAAACCTTCATGGCTTCACTGGCGCTCGCGCTGGGCCTGGCCGATACCGTCGCGGCCGAAGCGGGCGGGATCATCCTCGACACCCTGTTCATCGACGAAGGCTTCGGCAGCCTGGACGCCGACACCCTCGACGCGGTGATGGGCGTCCTCGACGAACTCCGCGCCGGCGGCCGGGTGGTGGGGCTGGTCAGTCACGTCGACGAGATGCGTCAGCGCATACCCAGCCGCCTGCACGTGGTGCGCGGCCGCAACGGTTCCCGGTTACACGCCACCATCGCCTGACCGCGCGGATTCACCCCTCGAGATCGAGCAGCCGCCGCTTGATGTCCAGACCCCAGCGGAACCCGCCGAGCGTGCCGTCGGTGCGCACGATCCGATGGCAGGGCACGAACAGTGCGGCCGCATTGCGGGCACAGGCGCTCGCCGCGGCGCGGGTGGCCGCCGGCCGGCCGGAGCGGGCGGCGAACGCGGTGTAGGTGATCGGCTGCCCCGCGGGCACTGTGCGCAGTACTTCCCACGCGTGCTGCAGGAATTCGCCCGAGCGCTGACGGACCGGGACGGAATCGATCACGGCCGTGTCGCCGCGATGGTAGGCCGTAACGGCGTCGGTCACCGCACCCAGTTCACGGCGGGCGCGCAGTTCCGCCGGGCGCAGGCCGGGGTGGACCAGTGTGCGGAGTTCTTCGGGTGCGGCGGTCCACCCGGACGCCAGGACCGCGCCGTCGGCGGCCACGATCGTGGTGAAGGGGCCGAGCGGGGTGTCCACGGTGGCGACGTCGGCGGTGCCGGTCGCGGTGGTGGCCGAGGCGGGCAGGGTGGCGGTGGACATCAGTCGGTACTCACTTTCGAGTCGGTTTCGGTGGTGGGCGCGGCGGCCTTCCGGGATTCGGCCCGGGTACGCAGTTCGGTGCGCCACAGGTGCATACAGAGATAGGAACGCCAGGGCGACCAGCGGGTCGTATCGGTCAGGTCGATACCGCGGCGGGTGGCGCCGCGGCGGATGACGAGGTCGGTGTGCAGCATGATGTCGGGGTCGGCGAGTAGCCGCATGGTGACGTAGTCGGCGGTCCACGGGCCGACTCCGTCGAGTGCGAGCAGATCGCGTCGCAGGTCGGCGGCCGTACGGCCCTGGTGCAGGGTCAGGTCGCCGGAAGCGAGCGCCGCCGCGGCGGCGGTGATGGAGCGGGTCCGCTGGGCGGGGCCGGTCAGTACTTCGGCGCCGCGTTCGGCGATCACCTCCGGTGCCGGGAACAACCGGCCGACCGGCCCATCCACCGGTTCGCCGAGGGCGGCGACCAGCCGGGCCGTATGCGTATTGGCCGCCGCCACCGAGATCTGCTGACCGATCATGGTGCGCAGCAGCAGCTCCGGTCCGTCCACGCATCCCGGCACCCGGATCCCGGGAGCGAAACGAGCGTTCGGTTCGTGTGGTGCGCCGGTGCTCTCGTGGGCCCGGGCGAGTGCCTCGTCGATGGCCACCGGGTCGGCGTCGAGGTCGAGCAGATGCCGGACCCGGGCCACTGTGGGCGCGAGATCGCGCATATCGCGCAAGGTCAGTTCGGCCTGGACGTGCCCGGGCAGGACCGCGAGCCGGACTCCGGCGTAACCGTGCGGCGTGCGGATGGTGCGCAGGTAGTGGTTCTCCCCGCCCGATGTGGTCTGCCAGAGCTCCAGACCCGGTGCCACATGGGCGGACAGGAACCAGTTCAGCCAGTCGCGGTCCAGCGGCGCCCGGTAGGGCAGGCGCAGGGACAGGGTGCCGTTGGCGGCCGGGACGGTGCGGTCGCGGGTGCGCTGCGCCTCGGTGCGCATGGTGCTGGGACTGACCGCGAAGACCTCCCGCACGGTGTCGTTGAACTGCCGGATACTGGCGAAACCGGCGGCGAAGGCGATATCCGACATGGGTATGGCGGTGGTCTGGATCAGTAGTCGCGCGGTATGTGCCCGGTGGGCGCGCGCCAGCGCCAGCGGGCCCGCGCCGAGTTCGGTGGTGAGCACCCGGGTGAGCTGACGTTGCGAATAGCCGAGCGCCGAGGCCAGCGCGGGGACCCCGCCGCGTTCCACCACACCGTCCCCGATGAGCCGCATGGCCCGGGCGGCCAGGTCCGCGCGGGTGTTCCACAGGGGCGACCCGGGTGCGGCATCGGGCAGGCAGCGGCGGCAGGCGCGGTAGCCCGCCTGCTGGGCCGCGGCCGCGGTCGGCAGGAAGGTCACATTGGTGCGCTTCGGAGTGATCGCCGGGCAGGACGGCCGGCAATAGATTCCGGTGGTGCGCACGGCGGTGTAGAACTGCCCGTCGAAACGGGAGTCGCGGGCCGAGACCGCGCGATAGCAGCGTTCGAATTCCAGGGCCGTGATGCTCACCCAACACACGATGTCAGCTCGAGGGACCTCGAGCTAGCGGAAAACAGACATCGGCGCCGGATGTCGCCGCGGGCGGTCGCGGGGTCTACGCAGGCCCGCTGTTCGGGTCGGTCGCTCGGGGGCGATAGAGAGGCTGTGGAAGCGCGTCGGTCCGCTGATATGAGGTGACCGCGCGAACACTAGGACGGCCGACGCCGAGCGGCTGCGGAAACACGGCGAAGACACGCGGGACGATCGGCACCGTAGCCAGCGGAAAGGCGGCGCGGGGCGGCCACGAAAATGCGACGGCGGGGCCGGTCGCACCGGCCCCGCCGTAACTCTCGCGGTCCTGCTCAGCAGCAGCGCGCGCCCGGGTTGCGTTCCGCGTCGGCGTACCG
This sequence comes from Nocardia sp. NPDC050799, assembly GCF_040654015.1. Taxonomy (NCBI): domain Bacteria; kingdom Bacillati; phylum Actinomycetota; class Actinomycetes; order Mycobacteriales; family Nocardiaceae; genus Nocardia; species Nocardia sp. NPDC050799. The sequence continues at coordinate 52,154 of NZ_JBFAHF010000036.1, read as the reverse complement.
CTCCCGCCAGTAGTCCCGCTCACTCGCCACCGGGCGACCGGGGTGCACCCTGCGCATATGCGCGAGGTAGCGCTGGTAGTCCTGCCCGCCGACGACGGAGTCCAGGTAACGGAACACCGACCGCGCCCCGCGCACGAGCGCCCGCACCCCGCGGGCCGGCGTCCCGCGCGGACCGGCCCGCTCGGCGTCCACGGCCCCGGCGCGCATGCCCGGCGCCGCGAGCCGCCCGGTCAACTCCGCACCTCCGCGGGTGCCGCCCCCGGCACCGCTACCTCGCCCTGCGCGATCCGCTCGTCCCATTGCCGCTGGACATCCTTCTCCGCCGAGGTGATCAGGAAACCACTGGGCGCGAAGATCTTCGACGGCTCCTCCGGCGATTCGGTGGTCGAGGTATCGCCCGATTTCACGGTGCGGTAACAGACCCATACCGCGGCCAGCACCACGATCAGTACCAGCACCGCGAAAACGATGGACAGCGCACCCTGGATGAACGTATTGCGAATGACCGCGTCCACGTCCTCCGGTGTTTTCGCTGTCAGGCACAGCTCGCCGGCGTCCCGGGCGGCCCGGCAGATGCTGTTCTGTTTCCAGTAGCCCACCTTCGGATCGGCCGAAAAGATCTTCTGCCAGGACGCGGTCATGGTGACGATGAGATCCCAGGCCAGGGCGATACCGGGGATCCAGGCCCATTTCGTCAGGCCCTTCTTCACCAGGATCGTCAGCACCACCACCAGCGCGATCGCGGCCAGCAACTGGTTGGCGATACCGAACAGCGGGAACAGCGCGTTGATCCCGCCCAGCGGATCCGTCACACCCATCAGCAGGATCGATCCCCAGGCCGCCACCACGACCGCCGAGCACAGCCATGCGCCCACTCGCCACGACGGATCGGCGAACTTACGCGCCGGACCGCGCAGGTTACCCAGCGAATCGGACAGCATGAACCGTGCCACGCGGGTGCCCGCGTCGATGGTGGTCAGGATGAACAGCGCCTCGAACATGATCGCGAAGTGGTACCAGAACGACTTCATCCCGGCGCCGCCGAGGAATCCGGCGAACACTTCGGAGATACCGATGGCCAGCGTCGGGGCGCCGCCGGTGCGGGAGATCACCGATTCCTCACCCACATCGGTCGCGGCCTGGCTCAGTTCGGCGCCGGTCGTCGGCGGACCGGACAAGCCCAAGCCGTTCGTATAGGCCGCCGCGGTTTCCGCGGTGCCCCCGGTCGCGCCGGCCGGCGCGTTCATGGCGAAGTACAGGTGCTGATCGATGATCGACGCCGTGATGATCGCCATCACCGCCACGAACGACTCCATCAGCATGCCGCCGTAGCCGATCACCTTGGCATGCGATTCCTTCTCCAGCAGTTTCGGTGTCGTACCCGACGACACCAGCGCGTGGAATCCGGACAGCGCACCGCAGGCGATGGTGATGAAGAGGAACGGGAACAGGCTGCCCGCGAAGGCGGGGCCGGTGCCCGAGGTGGCGAACTCCGAGACCGCGGGCGCTTTCAGCACCGGCAGGGTCACCAGGATGCCTACCGCGAGCAGGCCGATGGTGCCGATCTTCATGAAGGTCGACAGATAGTCGCGCGGGGCCAGCAGCAGCCACACCGGCAGTACCGAGGCGACGAAGCCGTAGCCGATCAGCATCCACGAGATGGTGACGGGGTGGAAGGTGAACCATCCGGCCCAGGTGTCGTTGTGCGAGACCCAGCCGCCCGCGATGATCGCCAGGATCAGCAGGACGAAACCGATCGCCGAGATCTCACCGACCCGGCCCGGTCGCAGATACCGCAGGTACACGCCCATGAAGAGGGCGATCGGGATGGTCATCGCGATGGAGAAGACACCCCACGGGCTGTGCGCCAGCGCGTTCACCACCACCAGCGCCAGCACGGCCAGCAGGATCATCATGATCACCAGGACGCCGATGATGGCGGCCACACCGCCGACAACCCCGAGTTCGTCGCGTGCCATCTGCCCGAGACTGCGCCCGCGCCGTTTCATCGACACCCACAGCACCAGGTAGTCCTGCACCGCGCCGGCGAACACGACGCCGACGATGATCCAGATGGTGCCCGGCAGGTACCCCATCTGCGCGGCCAGCACCGGCCCGACCAGCGGGCCGGCCCCCGCGATGGCCGCGAAATGATGCCCGAACAGCACCCGCCGGTCCATCGGCATGAAGTCTTTGCCGTTGTCCAGGATCTCCGCCGGAGTCGCCAGGTCGTCACGGGGTTTGACGACCTTGTATTCGATGAGCCGCGCGTAGAACCGGTAGGCCACGATGTAGGTACACACCGCCGCGATCACAATCCACACCGCGTTCACGGATTCGCCCCGCGCGATCGCGAGGATCGTCCAGGCCACGGCGCCGAGCAGCGCGATGGCGGCGAAGATCGCCTTCTTCGCGGGCGTGATCGGGGACCGGTCGACCACACCCACGGGTGGTAGGTCGGGGTCGGTCTTGAGATATTCGATAGTCCCCATCGGGCAACTCCTGTACAGCGAGCTGGAACGTGCCGGCCACACGAACGTAACCGATGGCCGTTCGGCGCTTCGACGGTTGCGGTGAACGGTCGCTGTGATGCGCCGAGCGGAATGCCTTCCGTTCGATCCCGGGCCACTGTATTGAGCAATTTCGGTCAACCGTATTCCGGCCCGGCGCGCATACGGTGGGGCAATGCGCGAAACCCCCGAAGAACTGGCCGCACTGCAGACCCTGCTCGACACCTCTCTCGCGGGTGCCACGGGACATCTCCGCTCGATCATCGCCACCGACCGCACCCTCACCGCCGCGCAGCTCACCTCGGTACTCACCGGTATGTGCCTGCTCACCCTGTCCACCGTGACCGCCAAGGGCGAGCCGCGGGTGAGCGGTGTCGACGGGCATTTTCTGCACGGCCGGTGGTATTTCGGTACCGCGCGCACCGCCGCCAAGGCCCGCCACCTCGCCGCCCGCCCGGCCGCGAGTGTCGCGCATATGCGCGGTGAGGGATTGGGTGTGTTCACGCACGGCACCGCCGAAACCTTGAACCCGGCCGGTGGTGCACCGGATGCCGAGTGGCCGGAACTGCTCGCCTACTTCCAGGACTTCTACGGCGACGACGCATTCGACTGGGACAACGATGTGGTGTTCTTCCGTCTGCGCCCGCACTGGACGACCGTCTACGCGCCCGATTTCGCCGAGCTCATCGCGCAGTGATCGCCGCCCCGGTCGATCGGTGCCGGCCGGGGCAGCGCGGTAGCCGAGGGGAGCGGTGTCACGAACGCGGGCCCGGTGCGCTCGGCCGCCGCTCGGTGGACCGCCGGGTGACCGTGTCGGCCACCTCGTCCAGTGCGGTGCGGATCATCGCGCCGTAGGCGTCGTCGGAGAGGGCGTCCAGCCGCTTTCGCGCGGCAGCGAGCTGTTCCGCGGCGGCCTCCCACGATCCCAGGCGCCGATAGTTGTCGGCCAGGTTCAGGTGCAGCGACGGATAGAACCCCGCGACCTGCAGGCTCGCGTGGTGCCGCTGAACCCGGTCGTCGGTGAGGGCGTCGGCCGCGTCGAGGGCGCGGATATCCCAGGCCAGCGCCTGGGCGGGATCGTCGTGGAGATCGGCGAGGTAGTGCGCGAGGGTGCAGCGGTGGAAGGGGTCACCGGCGACGCCGATACCGCGCCAGATCTCGAGGAGACGTTCGCGGCCGGCGGCGGTGTCCCCGGATCGGCCGAGCGTGACGGCCGCGGTGATCGCGTCCATGGTGCTGTCGGGGGAGCGCTGTTCGGTGGAGGTCATCGGGGGGATCCGTTCTCGTCGACGACTGCGGGGTCGGCCGGCATGGCCAGGGTGGTGAGGTCGCCGTTGTCCGCGGACCGGACGACCATCGGATCGGTGCGGCCGCCGATATCCAGCCGCACATCGGGTCCGATGGCGGTGGCGACGGCCGGGTGCAGGATGGTGAACCCGAAGACGAGTTCGCTGTCGGGGCCGGTGACCCGGGCGGACAGTTCGGTCGGCGGCTCGCCTCCGATGCCCGAGACGGTGAGGGTGTCCGCCGCGGTCGTCACCCGCAGGTAGCGGTCGCGCTGCTGTTCCAGCGCGCGCAGCAGGTCGTGTTTGGCGACCACGGCGTGGGTGGGCCCCGCCGGCAGCGCGGCCAGCAGCCCGCGGTGGTCGGGGAACGGTTCGGCCAGCGTCCGGCAGGTGCGTACGGCGCCATCGGCGGATCGGAACCGGACGCTGTGCTCACCGGCTTCGATATCGATGGCGTGGGCGCCGCGGATCTCCGGCAGCGCCGCGCTCAGGTCGGCGCCGTCGACCGTGGCGGCCCACTCGACGGATCCGGGCTGTTCGGGAACCAGCGTGCGGGTGGAGAGCCGGTAGCGGTCGGTGGCGGTGAGGGTGAGCGATGCGGGCGTCGCCTCGAGCCGCACCCCGGCCAGCACCGGCAGGTCGGGGTCGGTGCCGGTGGCGGCGAGTATCTGCTCGACCGCCGCCGCCAGCACCGGCCCCCGTACCGTCGCCACCCACCAGCCGGAGGGTTCGCCGAGCGCGGCCTTGACCATTTCGCCGGTCCGCCGTGCCTGCCGGGACCGCTGGAGCAACCCGGCCACATGGTCGTCGATGAGCCCGGCCGCGGTGTGCGGGTCGCTTGCGAGCACACGGGTGATCTGGTCGAGCGGCATATCGATGGCGCGGAGGCGGCGGATCGTCACCGCGCGCTCGACCTGGGCGGGTGCGTAGTAGCGGTATCCGGTGGCCGCGTCGACCCCGGCCGGTGACAGCAGGCCGGAGTCGTCGTAGAAGCGCAGCGCACTGGGCGTGATACCGCACGAGCGGGCGAACGCGCCGATGGTGATCAGGTCGGATTCGGGCACGCGCCCATCATCGGGCTTCGAGCAACCTGAAGGTCAAGCCACGACGGCACGGCCCGCTTCGGAAAGGCGCCGCGGCAGGGCTCGACACCGCCGCGGCCACCGGGAACAGCGAACCATGTACCGGCTCCGATCCGGCGCAGCGACGCGGTTCACTGCCCTCGATAGGTCCCGAAGCTCCAGTAGTTGCCCTCCGGATCGGCGACCGTGAATCCGCGCGACCCGTAGTCCTCGTCCTTCAGTCCGGCGACGGTTTCCGCGCCGGCTGCGGTGGCTCGCTCGTACAGCGCGTCCGGGTCGGCGCAGACCACATAGATCGATTCGGTGCCCGGTGTGCGCCGCTCCGGCAGCCCACCGCCCTTGTTCGCGGTGCCGAACATGATTCCGCCGCCTTCCGGCCAGCGCATTTCGGCGTGTTCGATGATCGACGGGTCGCCTTCGCGGGCGTACATGGCCGTCAGTTCGAAGCCGAACGCCCGGACCAGGAAGTCCGCGGTGCCGCGGGCGTCGGTGAAGGCCAGGCACGGCCAGACGGCCGGTGCGGGGGCGGTGGTCGTGGTGGTGTTCTCGGTTGCGGTCATGGTTTCAGCCTGGGCCGCCGGCCATCTCCGGGTCTTGGACGGATGGAATCTCCTCGGCCAGCCACTGGGTGGGGCTGCATCCGGCCAGCCGGGCGAACTCCCGGTTGAGATGCGGCTGGTCGTAGTAGCCGCAGGTGGCGGCGACCTGGGCGATCGAGACGAACGCCGGTGTGTGCAGCAGCATGTGTTTGGCCCGCTCGAACCGCGCGACCCGTCCTGCCACCTTCGGGCTCAACCCGAACTCGCTCGTGAAACGTTTGGTGAGGTACTGGCGGCTCCAGCCGATACGTTCGGCGAGGGGTTCGACTCCCATTGTCCCGTGTGACCCCGTCACCGCCCGCCACGCCCAGGTCAGCTCCGGTCCGACCGACCGCTCGGGTACCAGCAGCCGGGTGAGCATCCGGTCGCACGCCGCGAACCGCTGCGGCCATCCCGGCCGCTCCTGCAGTTCCTCCCACAGTTGCCGTCCCGGCGCGCCGATGAGGTCGGCGAACTCGATCGAGGTGCTCCACAACTCCGCCGCGGGCAGCCCGAACAGGGCCCGGCTGCCCAGCGGGGTGAGCTTGATGGCCACCCCTTCCTGGGTGCCGTCGTGCGCGATCATCGCCGGACGGTCCTGGAGTCCGCTGAGCACGCAGCGGTAGTCGTCCGGCGACTGGCGGACGTCGGTCTGGCCGATCACCTCGATGGCGGGTCCGATGGCGACGATGAACGTCATATGCCGCGAGGGCAGCCCACGATGCAGACCCGCCTCGTATCCGGTCATGCGGTATCCGATGTACCGGTCGATGAAGGCGGCCAGTGTGGGCGCCGGGTAGGCCGTCACTACCTCGGAGGTCGGCTCCATAGGGTCACGCTACGCCGACACCCTTCGCGCGGGCGCTCGCACACACGCCCCGGCCGATCGTCGCCCTCGGCACCCACCCGCGTAGACTGCTGTCCTCGTGAGTCTCACCCTCGGAATCGTCGGCCTGCCCAACGTCGGAAAATCGACGCTGTTCAACGCGCTGACCCGCAACGACGTGCTCGCCGCGAACTACCCGTTCGCGACCATCGAGCCCAATGTCGGCGTGGTTCCGCTGCCCGACCCCCGCCTGGACAAGCTCGCCGAGATCTTCGACTCCGCCCGCACGGTCCCCGCGACGGTCTCCTTCGTCGATATCGCCGGCATCGTGAAGGGCGCCTCCGAGGGCGCCGGCCTCGGCAACAAATTCCTCGCCAACATCCGCGAGGCCGACGCCATCTGCCAGGTCGTCCGCGTCTTCGCCGACGACGATGTGGTGCACGTGGACGGCCAGGTGAACCCGGCCTCCGATATAGAGGTCATCGAAACCGAACTGATCCTCGCCGACCTGCAGACCCTCGAAAAGGCCGTCGTCCGCCTCGAGAAGGAAGCCAAGGTCAAAAAGGACCGCAAGCCCTACGCCGACGCCGCCAAACAGGCCCAGGAAATCCTCAACAGCGGCCGGACCTTGTTCCACGCCGCGAAGGAGATCGACGGCGACCTGCTCAAAGAGCTGTCCCTGCTCACCACCAAGCCTTTCCTGTACGTCTTCAACGCGGACGAGTCGGTGCTCAGCGACGAAGCCAAGGTCGCCGAACTGAAGGCTTCCGTGGCCCCGGCGGATTCGGTGTTCCTGGACGCCAAGGTCGAGTCCGAACTCCTCGAACTCGACGAGGAATCCGCCACGGAACTGCTGGAATCCATCGGCCAGGCCGAACCCGGCCTGCATGCTCTGGCCCGCGCCGGTTTCCACACCCTCGGATTGCAGACCTACCTCACCGCCGGCCCGAAAGAGTCCCGGGCGTGGACAATCCACCAGGGTGACACCGCGCCGAAGGCAGCGGGGGTCATCCACACCGACTTCGAACGCGGTTTCATCAAGGCCGAAGTGGTCGCCTTCGACGACCTGGTCGAGGCGGGGTCGATGGCCGCCGCGAAAGCGGCGGGCAAGGTCCGGATGGAGGGCAAAGACTACGTCATGGCCGACGGCGACGTGGTCGAGTTCCGCTTCAACGTCTAGAAGCGAATAGTTTGCGTTCCCCTGAGGCGAGACCGGCATCGACTTAGTGCGCGGGATGGCCAAGCGCGTCATGACCTTTCAAAAATCGAGGTGTGGCGTAGCGCTTCTCAGATCGGTAGCGGTCAATCTCAGGCTCCTCTAGACTACTTTTGGTCGGCGTGTGCATGCCTGATATCTGCTAGGAGCATGAGGCAAGCTATGCCCTTTCATAAGTAAAGGTCGGTGGTACACCGTGAGTAGTCTTGAGTCGGAGCTCGACGCGGCGAGAAGAACCATTTCCACGGACAGCTATCCGATGAGCGTGGGTGAGCTCACCAACATGTATACCGAAGGTGATCTCATTATCCGCCCACCGTTCCAGAGGCTCTTCCGCTGGGACGAGGATCAAAAGTCGCGACTCGTCGAAAGTATCCTCATCGGGATCCCGCTTCCGTCGATTTTCGTTGCTCAGGATGAGGATGGCCGTTGGGAGTTGGTCGATGGACTCCAGCGGATCAGTACTTTGCTCCAGCTCCAGGGCTTACTTGACCAGGAGGCTTTCCCCGCGCTAACGCTGCGAGCCACCAAGTACCTTCCTTCTCTTGAGGGCTTGGTCTGGGATAATAAAGAAGACGAACAGCCGGCACTAACCCCCGCACAACGGCGGGACCTGAAGCGTGCCAAGATCGATCTCAAGATCGTGCAGCGGGAATCTGACCCGAAGACGAAGTTCGACCTTTTTCAGCGACTCAACTCTTTCGGTTCCAAGCTGTCGAACCAGGAAATTCGAAACGCTCAACTCGTCGGCGTCAACCCCGATTTTGTCGAATGGCTGAGCAAGCTAGCGACGCATGAATCGTTCGTTACTCTGCTGCGACTCCCTGATAGTGAAATGAAGAAAAAGTACGACGAGGAGCTCGTGCTTCGGTTCCTCTACCTACACGAGATGTCAGACGAGCAGATCGTTGGAATCCGCAATTTCCAGGACGGCCTGCAGGAGTTTGCGATTGACCTTGCGCTGAACTTCAATGACGACTACAAGATGCAAGCAGAAAAGGTGTTCAAGGAGACCTTCGACCGTCTCGGCGACGCAGACGAGAAAATCTTTGGGCGCTGGGATAGCGCGAAGCAGGACTTCAAGGGTGGGTTTCTGAACTCTTCCTTCGAAGCACTCGCGATCAGCCTGGGCTACCTTGTTCGACAGGGAGCTGACATTCGCAGTAACCTTCGTGAATCTGCCATCGAATTTTGGAACCTGCCAGAGATGACCGCACGCTTCGCCACTGGAAAGTCCACCGAAGCCAGATTGGGCATGATGGTTCCTGCGGGGCGAAAGATTATCAGCGCCTGATGGCAAAGATTCATTCTGTCGAAGTGCTGGATGACGCGATCTCGGCAGAGATTGCATGGCGGAAACAGGAGCTAACCACCGCGCTGCAGATAATCCGACAGTCGAGCGGGAACGCGCGGAAAGCAAATATCAGATCCGGGGTTCTCATCCTTTATGCCCACTGGGAAGGATGGGTGAAAGGCGTGGCCCAGCTGTACATCAGGTACGTAAACACGCAGCGCTATTCCTATGACAAGCTCAGCGAGGCGTTCCTAGGAAACGCTTTGAAGACGCGGATGAATGCTATTGGTGAAGCAAGTGTTCCTCTGGTGCATAACGAGTTCGCTCTGTTTATCCGGACTGGCCTTACAGGCCGGGCCTCGCTATCCGAGAGCCTCGTCCGAACCGAAAGCAACCTGTCCTCAAGTATTTTCCTCGACATCATTCATCGGCTCGGGCTAGAGAGACGTGCGCAATATTTGCTGCGCGCCCAGATGATCGATCAGGAGCTCGTGCACCGACGGAACACAATAGCTCATGGCCAGTACTTGGAACTGGGACTCGATGAATTTCAGGTTCTGCGTACGAGCACCATGGAGCTCTTGGAAATATTCACAGACGATGTCCGGAATGCTGCATCGACCGGGGCTCACCTCGCGATTCCTATGGATCAGGAGTAGAGGCGGCAGTAATGGTTCCTACCGGGGTAGCATTAATATATGTCCCGGATGTGGCCGAATATTGCGAACAGTACATTATTTGGTCTGTCGGTAGCTCAGAGTTTATCCGGGTCGAACTCTCCGTTTTTTACGCCCTTGATGAAAGCCTGCCATTCCGAATCGGTGAATTCTGCCGTGCCGGCATCCCGTGAATTTGAGTTTCTGATGAGAAAGCTTCCAGCTGGTGTTTTCGCAACCTCTACGCATGTTTCAGGATTGGTGAAACTGGACTTCCGCCATTTCAGCATTTCTTACTCCACGCTTTTTCTAGCCGCTGTACGAACTTCTTCGACTCCACCGGAGTCAGGGCCATGCTCTTCGCTTGGTCGAACACGGCCGAGAAATAGCTTACTTCATCGGCATTTGTGATGAACCGGCCGCCACCGTAGCCCTCCAGGTGCACACGAGGGGTTCCCCACGGATGTGTCATGAGTGCGAAGTTCCCGAGCCTGAGAGCTTCATGGTTGCCGGCGCTGTAAGGAGAAACCCGTAGGGTGACCGTGGGGAGCTCGGCGAGTTCGAGGCAGCTCGCCATTTGCTCCGCCATGACCTCGGGGGTTCCGACGACGAGGTGAAGTGCTGACTCGGGTTGCACGAGGTCGATCTCCAAGTCGCCGGATCGGACGCGTTTCTGCCGGTAGAGTCTTTGTTCGATGGATCGCTGGATGTAGGTGTCCGATACCCCGGTGATGCCTACACGTGAGATGAGTGCCGCTGTGTAGCGGGGTGTTTGGAGCAGGCCGTAGACACCCCGGGGCTCGTGGGCTCTGATCGAGGTGGCCGACTGTTCCATCCCCAGGTACGTCGAGACCCAATCGGGTGTCTCCGCCTCGATAGACGGAACGCTCGACAGCATCGCGGCTAGTTCATCGAGTGTGATTCCGAGGGCCTCGGCATAGCGCGATCGTTGACCCGGTTGCGGGGTCGACTCGTCGCGTTCCCACTTTCCCAAGGTCGTGCGGTCCACGCCTACAGCCTCGGCCACCTCTTCTTGAGTTTTACCGATGGCTTTGCGGGCCTCGATGAGTCTCTGACGTCGCATGGGAACATCATATGTCCATCTTTTGTGCCGTGGATTCCGTTGTTCACCGCCGTCAGCATTGAGGCATTCGAAAGACCGAGTCCTTGGGAGTGCACGATGAGCACGCTGGTACAGAGGGTTCCGCAGTATGACGATATCCCGCAGGGGTCCGCGAAGTCATTGCCGTTGTCGACGCTCACCGCGTTCGCTGAGGCGCTCAGGAAGTGGTCATGCGACCCAATGTCGAGTACGTCGTCGACAGCGATCGATCTCGATGTGCGAGATGTTGGATCGTCAGGCTTGGGGGTCGAGACGAGATGGCATGCCCGGAAACGAGGCATTCGAACTCATGAGGCCAAGTAGTGACGGGGCAACAGGGGGACGAGAAGGCCGTGGCTCTGCTGCACAGTGGCCATGATCCAGAGGTATACAAAGCACTGGTGCGGCAGCACGGGCTGCGGGTTGTCTACACCGTCCATACCGATGCCCCTGCCGTACTTGCCGCGTTGATCGCGGTCCAGCACGCGCTAGAGCATACGGCCGACGTGGTCGTGATTCCGCACCTCGACGCGTTGGAGTCCGGCTCCCCGTGGTGGGTCGTGACCGAGGTGGCGGGCCTATATACCAGAGGGCATGAGTATCCGCTGTGGTCGGTGTTCTCCTCGGCGTTCGGGCGGCAGCCGTGATCATGCTGGGGTTCGCGGTGGCGGTCGGCCTGCCGGTCGCGGTGTTGGTCCTGACCATTTTGTGGCCGGAGCCTGGTGCTGAAGCTCTCGAGGAGCATGAGAACATGCGGCAGCCGGGTCGTCCGCGCCGCCAAGCGAAAGATCGACTCGAGGACCGACCTGCCGATGATGGTGCCGGGACGGGTCGACCTGACCAAAGCGGTGACGTCGAGCGCTCGAGGTGTGGCGGTGCCGACGTCGGGGATTTCAGTGATGGTGCCTCGGGCAACGTCACGGTTCACGCAGAGGCGTCGCCGCGGTTTGACCCAGGCTTACGTGCAGGCAGATCGCGGCCCGGACGTAATCGGTCGCGTACCAAACGGGATACCAGAAGGCTTCGGCCCGGCTGATGGCCATGCCGGTCAAACCACACAGGTGATGCCGTCACCTCGGCCGACAAGCCTTGTTCACCGGCTTGTGGCTGGTGTAGTCGTAGCCTGGGCGCGCACAAACTTCGACTCGCCCGGTGTCGGACAGGGTCTTCCCGCGACTTGTCGCGCGGGGACTCGCTGCGCGGCGGCCGGTGACGTTTCCGGCAATACTTGAACCGCGTCGACGACAGTAAGTACTGGTTCAGCCGCGATGTCATTTTGTGGGTCGAATTGATATCGTGGATGAGCGGGTGAGCTTAGGGAGGAATGACCAATGGCCAGGACTGTCATCGATCTGGACGAGGAGATCGTCGAGCAGGCGATGCGGGTATACGGGGCGAAGACGAAGGCGGCGGCAGTACGGGCGGCGATGGAGGAGGGAGTGAAGCTGCGGCTACGCCGGGAGCTCTTCGATGCCATCGACGAGGGTGAGTTCGAGAACGTGTTCGCGGAGATCCGGTCACAGACCGGGCCACGGAAGCCGGATGGCTCCCTCGAAGGTGGAAACGGAGCCTCGGTGGCGTGAAGGGACGCTACCTGATCGACAAGTCCGCGCTGGCCCGCCGGAGCACGCCCGCAGTGCGGCAGCGACTGGATGCGCTGGACCACGCGGGGCTCCTCGCGGTGTGTGCCCCGACCGAGTATGAGGTGCTGTACTCGGCCCGCGGCAAGCCCGAGGCGCTGCGCCTGCGTACCCTGCTCCGCGGTTTCGACTACCTGCCCTGCAATGATGAGGAATTCGAGCGGGCGCTCGAGATCCAGGGGCTGGCACTGAACGCCGGTTTTCATCGGGCACTGTCACTGGCCGACGTCCTTATCGCGGCAACGGCCGAGCGGCACCGGGCCACGGTTCTGCACTACGACGGCGACTTCGACCTGATCTCCTCGGTGAGCGGGTTGCAAGCCGAGTGGGTCGTCGAACCCGGCACTGCGGACTGAGCGGCATCGACCGATCGGCGCGCTCGATCCGGGTTCGCGTCGTCGGCTACGCCATCGTGAACGATACGACCGTGCTTGCCTCAGGGCCTTCTCACGAAGGTTCGGGACGCCCGAACGTTCGGATGTCGGCGTTCGAGGTCGCCGGTTCGGGCGCGTCGTTGTCACTGGACCGTGCCCCCGCCCGCTCTGCGGCGGCCTTAAACGCGTGCTGCAGTCGTTCGGACGCGAGGGGGCGTTCGGGGGCGTGGCGCGGACTGCCGAGGTGGATCTCGCGGAGCTCGTCGATGAGGTTGTCGACGAGGTCCGGGGACTCGGCCAGATGTTTTCGCTGCGACCCCCATGCGACTCCGCCGCGGTGCTGACACGGCGCGAGATTGCGACCCTTCGCCCTCTCCGGACATCCGACTCAATAAGCTCGAAGGCATCACCGACCAGCACAGGGCCCGCACCGTCGAAGCACATTTCCAGATCACAGACTTCGACGAGACGGTCTATGACCAGCCCAAGGTGGGGCCGAAGCTGACGCGCGTGCAGATACGCAAAAGCTATCACGGCGCGATCGAAGGCTCGGGTGTTGTGGAAGTGCTTACCGCTCAGGGAGAATCCGGTGCTGGATTCGTTGCTTCGGAGCGGATCGATGGCGTCCTTGAAGGACATCGCGGATCCTTCGTCATCCAGCACGGTGGTGTGACTCAGGGAGATACCCAGAGCACCTACGGAACTATTGTTCCAGGGTCGGGTACCGGAGAACTCGCCCATATCGCAGGTCAGGCGACCGAGGCGCAGCAGGAGGTCCTGACCCTGACCTACACGCTGTGAATTCCGCGCGCCGCCGGGCCCTGGGCTGTTTTCGATATCGATCCAGAACTCGGGCGGGTGATCGACGACAAGTAAGTGATCTCGCAGCGGTGAGCCGGTGCCGCCCGACTGTCGTGAGTGGGGCGGTGCCGGTGTTCGCGGAGGTCGCTGCCCGGGTGCCGAATCGCACAGTGCTCTGCCGAAGCGTCGTCCCTTTCGACACGTTATGTGATATCTACGACCCCGCCGACGAGGTGATCGGCGGTCCGGCCGGGGCCCCGGAATCCGGTATCCCTGCGTAGTCGGGCAGTTCGACGCCGTTGATCGCGCGCTCGACCAGTTGGGTGAACCATTCGCTGCCGAAATCGATGCTCGGCTCTGGGACGTCGCGGGTGTGTACGTGCAACCGGCCGATCTCCTGGTTGGCCTCGACAAACGAGCGCATCCGCCGCTCGTAGCCGGCGAATCCGGTGTCCGGGTCCCACCCGGCGGCGGCCAGCTCACCGGCCAAAAGGTAGGCGCCGACCAAGGCCGGCCCGGTGCCCGCCCCGGACATCGGCGACGAGCTGAACGCCGCGTCCCCGTGCAGCCCCACCCGTCCGATCGACCAGCGGTCCATTACCACCTGGGCGACCTGGTCGAGGTAGAAATCCGGGGTGTCGTCTAGGTGCGCGAGGATGCGCGGGGTCAACCAGCCCAGCCCGGCCATCCGCTCGCGCAGCAGGCGTTTCTGGGCGGCGACGTCGCGGTGGTCGACGTCGAGGTCGGCCGCGGGGAAAGAGAGCATGGCCATCGCCCGGGTGGCGTCCGGGAGGGGCCGCAGGCCGGCGGAGCGCCCGGACTTTTGGTAGTCGATCAGCCAGCGGTCCAGCCCGAACTCGTTGGGCACACTGTAGAAGGCCAGCACATGCCCGAGGTGGCGGATGAACCGCTCGTGCGGCCCGAAGACCATCGCGCGCAGCGCCGAGTGCAGCCCGTCCGCCCCGATCACCAGGTCGAAGCGGCGCCGGTCGCCGCCCTCGAAGGCCACGTCGACGCCGTCGGCGTCCTGGGTGAGCTCGGCGATCCGGTCGCCGAAGACGTACTCGACCCTGTCCCGGGTGTCCTCGTGGAGCACCCGGGACAGGTCACCACGCAGGATCTCGATCTCCGCTATGTATCCGTCGCCGCCGTCGTCGTCCGAGCGGTAGGTCTCCAGCACGTTCCCATCGGCGTCCACGGTGTACGCGCCGGCGGTCTCGGTACGGGCCGCGCGCACCGCCACGTCCAACCCCATCCGCGCGATGACCTCCTTGGCGATCCCGCGCGCGTCCACCGCCTGCCCACCGGGACGCAGCTCGGGTGCCCGCTCCACCACGGTCACCTCGGCCCCCCGCCGGTACAGCCAGTGGGCCAGCGCGGGCCCCGCGATACTCGCCCCTGCCACCAGAACCCTGGTATCGCTCACTGCGCCACCTGCTCACCCGTCCGGATCGTCTGCTCCTGATCGGAGCCCTCGATGCTCATCCGGGTGTCCCGGACCCCGTGGTCCGCCCGAGCGCTTCCGTCGTCGAGCGAGACGTAATGGCCCGGAATCGACTTCCGCATCCCAATGCCTCCATGTGTTCTTCCCACGCGGGGCCGCTCTCGGCACAGGCCCACCGCCATCGGTTCGCTCAGAGGTATCGACCGGGGATCCGTCCGAAATTCATCGGTTCGGCTGCACGTCGATCACCCCGATTGCAACCACCAGCCGGTGGCATGATTGTGTGATGACAACTGCCAGGGGCGACCGTCATCGGGAACTCTCGGCTTTCCTGGCCTCCCGCAGTGACATCGAACTCGCCGAGCTCGTCGACAAGGGTCGGCCGAACGCCGTGGGAGTGGGCGGCGGTTCGGCAGTCTGCGACGTCGACGGCGTGCCGGTGTTCGCCAAGCGAATTCCGCTGACCGATCGGGAACTAGCGCACCAGGGCGCCACCGCGAATCTCTTCGACCTGCCGGTGTTCTGCCAATACGGCATCGGTGGCCCGAGCTTCAACGCATGGCGCGAGCTGGCGGCGAACATCCTCGTCACCGACGGTGTGCTGGCCGGCGAGACACAATCGTTCCCGATGCTCTACCACTGGCGGGTTCTCCCCGGCCGCTCGCCGGTCGCCGCCGAAAACGCGGACATCGACGCTGTGGTCGCCGCATATGGCGGGTGCCCGGCTGTGCGTGCGCGTCTCGAGGCACTGGTCGCCGCACCGTCGAGCCTCGTGCTTTTTTGCGAATACATCCCGCGCGCGTTGCCGGACTGGCTGCGCGAGCACCCGGCAGGCAAGGCCGCCGCGGTCGAACAACAGTTTTCGGAGATCGTGACATTTCTGGGTGATCGGCACCTGCTGCATATGGACGGCCACTTCGGCAACATCCGCACCGACGGGCGGCGGATCTATCTCACCGACTTCGGGCTCGCTACCTCGCCGCGTTTCGACCTTTCGCCGGCCGAACGCGGCTTCGCCGAACGCCATACCTCGCACGACGCCTGCTATGCCGCCATGCGACTGGTCAACTGGCTGGTGACCGACGTCTGTGGAATACCGGCGCCGATCGGCGCCGGCCCGGTCGCCCGCAACGAGTACGTACTCCGGTGCGCCGCCGGTCACATCCCGGACGACGTATCGCCGGTCGTGGCCTCGATCCTGACCCGCCACGCCCCTGCCGCCGCGCGGATGAACGCCTTCTACTGGAGATTGTTCGGTGGCGATATCCACGCGGAATACCCGGGCGGGTAGCGCGGATCGGGTCGGCCTCCCCTCGCCTGCACGAGAATTTGCTGAGCGGGTGCCCGTAGCCGGCGCCGCTACTGATCCCCATCGAGAGACTCGGCGGGGAACGGTCGTAGGTTCGGAGTGTCCGCTGCGCCGGCGGGAGTCGATGCGTTCGGGAAAGTGGGTACCGCAGACCGGCCTACGTTCAGGCCTGGATCACCTCGATCCTCGTCATGGCGTTGAACGAGTCGCAACTGGCCCAGGACTGGTTCTGCCCGTACTGCACCGGGCCGTACTTCCAGTAGGTGAACGGGACGGGGAACGCGACGCAGGTGAGTTTCACCTGATGCCAGGTCGGCAGCTCGCAATTGGCCATCCCGCCGGTATTGAAGACGTTGTAGACGTGACAGTTGGCCTGCCCCACCGGTACATCGGCCTGGGCCACGCCACCACCGGCGAGCACAGTGGCCGCAGTCGCGCCGGCAACGACGGCGCCGGCGGCAAGCCGCTTCGCAGAGAACATTTCGAACCTCCTGATTTGATGTTGTATGAACACATCGCACAGGAATCGCGCTTGTTACTCGAACCGTTCATCACGTTAACTCCCGGATCGCTGGTAAGCCTTGATGCGCCCTGTGCCGCCTGCGAGTATCGCTCGGTCGACGAAGGCTTCGGGCGCGGGTCCGTCGAGGCCGATGAGGGCCCGAGTTCGAGGCGGTGCCCATGGCCGCGGCGAAGTAGGCAGGCAAGGTCGGATGGAGGGAAGGAGCACGACGTGGCCGATGGTGACGTGGGGGCGTTGGACCGGCCGGCAGCGACGTGATGGAGTTCCGGTATGGATGAAAGTCTGCGGGCGGAGGCGAGCCCGTCGCCGCGATCACACCTGCGTGACTGCCTCGGGGCAGCCGAATACGGCCGCCTGGTCGATGTGTGGCGCAGCGCGGTGAAGGCGACCCATCACTTTCTGGCGGAAGCCGACCGCGTGGAAATCGAGAGTCGGTTGATCGATGCCTACTTTCCCCAGGTCCGGCTCACGGTCATGGACGTCGGCGGAGAGGTGATCGCCTTTTCGGGGACGGCCGGGGACAGCCTCGAAATGCTGTTCGTCGCGGCCGGCGCCCGGGGTCGCGGTGCCGGGAGCGAGCTGCTCGCGCACGCGGTCCGCGAGCAGGGGGTGCGGCGGGTGGACGTGAACGAACAGAACGAGCAGGCGGTGCGTTTCTACGCGCGGCGCGGGTTCGTCGTCGTGGGACGGAGCGATCACGACGAAGCGGGAAGGCCGTATCCGCTGCTGCATATGGCCTTGGAGGAGTGAGATCGATGCAGTGGGTTATCGGGTTGTGCCCGGCGCCGACGGCCAGGCCCGGTCGTCCACGGCGAGCCACGGTTCGCCGGCCGCCGTGGCGGGCGGGGCGCCGGTGAATTCGCGGACGTCTCGGTGGAGGTGGGACTGGTCGGCGTAACCGCTGTCGGCCGCCACCTGGGCGGGTGGCCGCCCTTGCACCAACTGGTGCACGGCGTGGTCGAAGCGCACCAGCATGGCGGCGCGCTTGGGCGTCAGGCCGATCTGCGTACGGAAGCGCGACCACAGCCGTTGGCGGCTCCACCCGATCCCTGTCGCCAGGTGCTCGACCCGGAACCGGCCGCGGCCGGCGCGGAGCTGATGCCAGGCCCAGGCGATCTCCGGGTCCGCTCGACGGTCGTCGCGAAACCGGGCCGACAACGCCGTCTCGATCAGCGCGAAACGGTCCGGCCAGCGGGGTGTTTCGTGCAGGCGCTCCCGAAGGCGCGCCGCGTCCTGGCCCCACAGATCGTCGAGGCCGACTATGTTGCCGGTCAATTCGGCGAGCGGGACGCCGAGAACGGCGGGTGCGACGACCGGGGACAGGCGAATCTGTACACACTCGACCGCGCGGACGCGCACTGGGGCCGCATAATCGATCAGTCCCAATGCCGCACTGCCCGAGTGGGTTCGGCCGGTCGAGTCGCGGACGTCGAAGCAGTGCTCACCGATATCGACACCTACCATGACGGCCGGATGGGGTATGACACGCAACCGAGCGGGGCTGTCTCCGCGGATGCGGAATCCGGCCATATCCACTCCGGGCAACACAGGTGTCCGCGGTGGTCGTGTTATCTCCCAGAACACCTCCCCGAGTATATGAGCAGTCGATGATTCCGCGCGCCGCTGCGGGGCCGGTCGAACCTTCCTCCGCCTCGCCACCGAGAGGGCACGCGTCCACAACTGCATGACTGCCGACGACTATCCGTCGCCGCCGGAACAGCCGGCTCAGCCGGCAGTAGAGGCCGGCCCGCCGGGCCGAGCCCGCTTCAGGGTGCCGACACTCAGCGATCCACTCGCGGTGGTCCGCAGCTCTTTCTCCGCTGTGCGGACGTAGCCGACGGGATCCTTGTCGACCGGGCGGACACCGGCGTAGTTCCGCGCCTCGTACGCGGCGAAGGCGACGGCCAGCCGATGGCGGTGCGACAACCCCGCCAAACGGCGGAAATCGGTCAGGCCCTCGCGCTCTTCCTCGGCCATGTGATCGCTGTTGGCCGTGTTCGCTGCCGTTACGGCCGTGTACCAGTCATCGCTGCCGACCCGATGACGTGCCACGTCGGCGACCGCGTCCCTGATCTCGTTGTGGTCGTGGACAGCGTCGATGGTTTCCGCCTCCACCCCGGCCGCGCGCCGGGCCGCGATACCCACCTGGAGCAGCGCGGGATAGAAGATCTCCTCCTCCGCCTGCGCGTGCAGTTCGAGGAAGGCCGCCAGTCTGTCCCAGATCGCGGAGAGCACGCCGGTCTCCCGGCGATCGATCTGTTCGAGGATCGCGAACAGCCGCCGCTGCTCGTGATGGTCGTCGAGGATCAGCTGGGTAATGTCCACAATGCCTCCCTGCTACCGCACTTCGGGTCGGTACCGAACGTCAGGGTGCGCTGTCGTTCGGGCAGCCGGTATGTCCATCGGGGTGCCGACGATAACGCACTGCCGGGCTGCCCGGACGCCAACGCACCGTGTGCCCGCCCCATGCCCGGCCGACGGTTCCAGCACGAGAGCGCGGTCGGTGCGGGTCTTCCTCACGTCGGCGAGCGGAAGCGCGGCGACGGCGGGCATCTCGTCCCGGGTCCTTAGCATTGCGCGCCGGAATTCGGCCGAGTTCATCGTGGGCTGCCGTCCGCCGGCTCGCGGATTGCGGTAGCGAGCGGCTTCCACGCGTGTTCGGGCAGGTCGTGCCCTATTGCGGGAAGTATGAGCAGGCGAGAGCCGGGTATGCGGGACGCGATGGTGCGCGCGGCGCCGGAATCGATCAGGGGGTCGTCCGCGCCGTGCACGACCAGGGGGCCGGGAGATTTCGGTGATCGCGGGGCCGCTCCACCGGGCCCCGATCTGCCGGCTCTGGGCCCGTGCGTCGTGGATCCCGCTGTCCGGCTCGGCTTCCAACCGCGCTCGCACCGCGGCTTCGTCGAATTCGTGACGCGGTGAGGCGAGCAGTTTCGCTACCATGACGCCTGCCTCGATCGCACCATCCCGCGTGTCGGGGAATTCCACCCGGGCGAACTTCGCGAGCGTGCGCAACCGGATGTAGCGGAGTGTGCGCAATCCGGTGACGTCGCCAGGGACGGCATCGACCGAGGTGAGGGTCCGGACCCGGTGGGGATGCCGGAGGGTCAGGCGCTGAACGACCGCGCCGCCGAGGGATACCCCGAGCACATGTGCCGAGTGCCAGCCCAGTTCGTCGAGTACCGCGACCGCATCGTCCGCCACATCTTCGGCGGTGTAGTCCGCACCGCGCCGGGTGAGTAGTGCGGTGATCGGGTTCCGCACGGCTGTCGGCGGCAGGTGGGTGGATTCGCCGCCGTCGCGTTGGTCGTAGCGTGCCACGGCGAAACCGTGTTCGGTCAGTTGCTCGCAGAACCCGTCGGGGAGCCAGTGCCGGTTGGCGCCCAGCCCGGTGGCGATCAGCAGCGGTTCACCGCTTCGCTCCGGTAGGTAACGGTCGAACGCGAGGCGTACCGCGCCGTTCCGCGCCTATCGTCGTGGTCCCCGGGCCGCGTGTGCTGACATCCGGCACCTCCCATAAATAGTGTTCGGTGGCCGACGCGCTCGGCACCCCGAACCGCGACGCGGGCCCGGCGGAACTTTTCGAACTCCTGCTACGCCGAGTCCTCGCGGGTGTGCTGGCGCCGGACTGAGATCGTCCGGATCAGGTGGCGGATCGGTGCGGCGCCGGCCCGGGGGCCGCCCACACGGCGTGCACCCCGGCCGGCCCCGCGCCCCGATCCGTCGCGACGATCAATGCCACGCAACCGATTCCCGACAGCACCAGGCTCGATCCGAACAACGCCGGATACCCGAGCAGCTCACCGATCGTCCCCGCCGCGAACCCCGCGATGCCCTGCACGACCACGATCGCGCAGGCCAGCAGCGTGTAGTCGCTGCCGGCATGGTCGGGGTCGGCGGCGTCCATCATGAGGGTGAACACCGCCACGGTCGCGGCACCGCCGAGGATGTGTTCGGCCAGGCTCGCGGTGACGATCAACTCGAAACCGCCGACGCCCAGCGCGGCGAGCAGGTAGAGAGCCAGGCTGAGCGTCTGCGTGACACCGCCGATCAGCAGGGCCCGCCGTCGGCCGTGCCGGTAGCACAGCCAGCCGCCCAGGGCCGCGCCCGTCAGCGCGCCGGCAGAGGACAGGACCCCTTTGACCAGGGCGATCTGCCCGAGGGTGAGTCCGGTGTCGGACATGAACGGCCCGACCATCGCCGAGCCCATCGAATCACCGAATTTGAAGCCCCCGATGAGCAGGATGAACGCGAGCATCCCAGGCCGGCGCAGCCGCTGCCACCACCCGACGGTCAACCGGCTCGGGCTCGACGACGCCTTCTCCGAGGTGCTGCGGATCGTGGTACGCGGTGACCACCACACCGGAATCGCCGTGAGCAGCAACAGAATCGACATCGCGACGAACAGGACGCGCCACCCCGCGAGCGCGAAGAGCCACAGCAGCGCGCCGCCGCCCACGATCATGCCGATCCGGTACGCGCCGACCTGGATCCCGTTGCCCAGGCCACGTTGCCCAGCTCCGAGGAGTTGGACGGCGAGCCCGTCGGTGGCGACATCCTGGGTCGCCGATATCGCGTTGACCACGGCGATGCCCACCAGCAGCAGGCGCAGTGACGCCGACAGGTCCAGGCAGGCGAGCCCCAGTGTCACCGCCGACGCGGTGAGTTGCAGGGTCAGCAGCCACTGTCGGCGGGTGCCGTAGTGGTCGACGTAGGGCGCCCACAGGAACTTCAGGGCCCACGGCGCGAACAGAATTCCGGTGGCGCTGATCTCGATCAGCGAGAAACCGGATTCGCGCAGCACCACCGGCAGCGCCTGGGTGAAGAACCCGTACGGCAGTCCCTGGGCGAAATACAGGGCGGACAGCAGAACCAGAGTCCCGGCGGAGATCGGCCCGGGGCGGGTCATGGTCCTCATGTGGTCATCCTGGCAGATCCTCGGAATCACCGACTCCGGTGCGCTCACCGTCACCATCCGGTCGCACGGCCTCGGGTGTACGAAAACGGTTGCCGGTCTTGTATCTTGACCGGTATGGATCGGTCCGGCCTGAACCCGCACGAGCCGCATATTGCCCGCATGTACGACTACTACCTCGGTGGTAAAGACCATTACCCGGCCGATGCGGAGGCCGCGGAGAAGGTGCTGCAGGCACTGCCCGAGGTGCGGCTGGCCGCGCAGGCGAATCGGGGGTTCATCCACCGCGCGACCCGGTATCTCGCCCGGGAGGCCGGGGTGACCCAGTTCCTCGATATCGGTACGGGAATCCCGACCGTGCCGAACCTGCACCAGGTGGCCCAGGAGGAGGCGCCGGAATCGCGGGTCGTCTATGTGGACAACGATCCGATAGTGCTCGCGCACGCCCGCGCCCTGATGGTCGGCACCGCGGAGGGACGCACAGATTACATCCAGGCCGACGCGACCCGGCCGGAGGAGATCCTGGCGGCCGCGCGCCGCACCCTGGATTTCGACGAGCCGATCGCGCTGTCGCTGATCGCCCTGCTGAACTTCGTGCCCAGTGCCTACGAGATCACCGAAACCCTCATGGCCGCGGTGGTTCCGGGTTCGTATCTGGTGATGACCCACCTGACCGCCGACTTCGACCCGGAAGGAATCGCGGCCACGGTGAAGGTGTACGAGGAGCGCGGCATGTATTGCCATCCGCGGAATCGAGCGGAGATCGCCGCGTTCTTCGACGGGATGGAGATCTCGGAACCCGGTGTGGTGCCCATCCACCGGTGGCGGCCGCCGATCGAACCGGCGAAGTCGATGGACGCGAAGGTGCCCGGTTACGCCGCGATCGGTCGCAAGTCCTGATCTGCGCCACCGCGGGCGTCTCCGAGCGGGCCTCGGTGCCACGGCCCCGAATCCGGGGCGCCGTGGGTAGCTCGGCCGGATGAGCGACTGGAGGGACGATCGCGTGCGATCCGCGATCGAGGGCCGGAATCCGACCGTCTTCGCCGAGCTCGGCGCGGCGTTCGCGGTGATCGGCGACGTGCAGTTCCTACCCGGCTACTCGCTCGCCCTGACCAAGGTGCCGGGCGTCGACCGGCTCACCGACCTTCCCCGGGCCGAACGGGTGCGATTCCTGGCCGATGTCGATCTCGTCGCCACCGCGGTCGAAGCGGTGTGTGCGGCGCGTGACCCGCGATACCGGCGCACCAATGTCGAGATCCTGGGCAACACGCATCATTTCCTGCACGCCCATATCTGGCCCAGGTACGGCTGGGAGCCGGAGGAGATCGTCGGCAATCCGGTATGGCTCTATCCGGACGGACGCTGGCACGACCCGGCGACCGCGCTCGGGAGGCGGCACGAGGAACTGCGGGCGGCCCTGGCCGCGGAGGTCGCCCGGCTGCGGATCTCGGCCGAATACGGGTACGACGCATAGCCGGCCGTGGTGGTGGTGCGCGCCGTGGAGCTTCCGAATTCGGCGGGAGTTGACCTCAACTTTTGTTGAGGTCATAGCGTTCGTGTTCGGAAGGGAGTCGACGTGACGGTATTGGTAACGGGCGCAACCGGGAACACCGGCAAGCACGTGGTGTCGGAGTTGCTGCGCAGAGGAAGGAAGGTGCGGGCGTTGACCCGTGATCCGCGACGGGCCGCGACGCTGCTGCCCGCGGACGCGGAACTGGTGGCGGGCACGCACACCGAGCCCGCGGCGCTGGACGCGGCACTGGACGGCGTCACCGGGCTGCATATCACCGTGACAGCCGGGGTAGCCGAGACCGGACCCGAACTGGTCCGGCGCGCGGTCGCCGCCGGGGTCGAGCGGATCACCATCCTCTGGGGTGGTTACGTCGGCCCGGCCGAGTCGGCGGTGGAGCGGTCCGGGGTCGCGTGGACGCGGCTGGAACCGCAGGAGTTCATGGCCAATGCGCTCACCTGGGCGGACTCTGTTCGCACAGAGGGCGTGGTGCGGGAACCGTTCGATCTGCCGAGCGCGGTGGTCCACGAGGGCGACCTCGGTGCCGTGGCGGCGATCGCGCACATCGAGGAAGGGCATGCGGGTCGTGCGTACAACCTGAACGGACCCGAGGCGCTGACCACCGGAGAGCGGGTGGCGCTGCTCGCCGGTGCGCTCGGCCGCGATATCGCCTTCGAGCAGATCGGCCGCGAACGGGCCATCGAAAGAATGCTGCGCGAAGGGGTCTCGCGGCCCGACGCCGAGTACGTGGTGGGCTGGCACGCCGACCCGCCGCCGGAGGCACGGATCCCGGACGGCACCGTGGACCGGATTCTCGGCCGGCCCGCGCGCACATTCGCCGACTGGTTGCGTGAGCACAAAGACCGGTTCTGAGCGGCTGGACGCGGTGGCGGCCGAGTGGGCGGCGGCTCCTGGACGGCGCCGCGGCTTCGGTTCGGGCGATGAGTTGCCCGGCGCACCTGCTGATGGAGGACCGCCGGAGGTGACGCGGTGTGCGAGTCCGTGCGCGGATCCCGCGGGTCCGCGCACGGACTCGCGCCGAGGACTCGTGCGCGCCGGCGCCGGGGAATCAGTCCTTGTGCTCGGTGATTTGGATGAGGTTGCCGCGGGTGTCGTCGAGGACCGCGGTGGTCACGGCCCGTGGTGCACCGGCGGCCCGTCCTCACCCGGTCCGGGTTTCGCTCATCGGGACGTGTCATCACCCGGCGGGCCGGGGGCGCGGGCCGCGGTCACCATCTCGTGTTCCAATACCTCCTCCGCCGCCCGCTCACCCGAGCGCACGGCTCCGTCGACCCACCCGCACATCACCGCGGAACTCTCGGTGCCGGCCCAGTGGATGCGTCCGCACGGTGCGCGCAGGGCGGGGCCGAACTGGGTGAGGACGCCGGTCGGCGCGTGACTGAGCATCCCGCCACCGGAATAGCGTTCGGCGCTCCAGTTCTGTTCGATGTAGTCGGCCGGGGTGCGGGCCTTGTCGCCGAAACGCTCGGCGAGGGCGTCGAGGATCGTGTGCCGCCGCTCGGCAGGGTCGAGCCGGCCGATCTGCCGTGCGATGGGCCCCTCCACGATGACGCACAGGACGCCGGGACGGCCGGTATCGGTACAGGCGTCGATGGTGATGGTGGCCGGCGAGCCCGGCGCCGCCGACTGCCCCGACAACCCGTCGGCGCGCCAGAACGGTTCGTCGTACACGAGGGAGATCTTGATGATGGCGCCGCTCGGCATCCGCTGGTGCAGTAGCGACCGGTCGACCGGCAGTATCGGTTCGTAGCGGATCTGGCTCGCGATCGCCAGTGGAACCGTCACGATCACCCGGCGGGCGCGCATCGTCGTCTTGCCGGAGAACACCGTGACGCCGTCGGCGTCCTGCTGGATGCGGCGGACGGGCTGGGCGAGCAGGACCGCGTCGCCGAGTTCGGTCGCCAGCGGGCCGTAGACGGCGCCCATCCCGCCCACCGGCCGGGAATCCTGGGCGCCGTCCTCGATACCCAGGACGAAACCGGGCCCGCCGCCGGAGGCCATCTGATACAGGGCGAACAGCAGCGACACCTCGGACGCCGCGGACGTGTAGGCCCCGGCGATCGCGGTTTCGAGCAGTTCGTGCGCGGCCTTGGATACGACGTGGGTGTTCAGCCAATGCGCCAGGGTGAGGCGATCCCAGCGGTCGGCCTGGTCGGCCGTCCACGGTGCGTCGAGCGGTATGGACTTGCACAGATGACCCAGGTCGAGGAGCGCGGCGCCGAGGTTCATCGCCACCCACGGGCTCATCGACCACGGGATCGTGCCGGTGTAGCGATACTGCTTGCCCTCGACGAGCATCATCGCCTCACCGTCGGTGTACTGCTTGTAGCTCGCCACCCCGTAGTCCTGCATCAGGGCGCGGATCCGGTCCTGGCCGGGGCCGATCCAGGCGCCGCCGCGATCGATCCACGACCCGTCGGGCCGGGTTTCGGTGAACGTGCGGCCGCCGAGCCGGTCGCGGGCTTCCAGCACGGCCACTGTGCGGCCTGCCCGTTTCAACCGCCGGGCGGCGGTCAGTCCGGCAAATCCCCCACCTACCACGCAATAGTCGACGTCTGTCATGAGCGCCGCCTCGGATCGGAGTTTCGGTGCGAAGCCGCCGCGCGGGCGGCCGCACTCGTCCGCGCACCACACGGTGACGGTGCGCATCGCAGGAAGAACGGGTGAGCGCTTCGAGTTGTAGGGCAATTCTAGGGCAGGGTGGGGCCCGGGGGTCGTCGCGGCCGCTTACGGTCGGACGGTTCGCCGTAGAAGATCCGCAACGGAACTATCATGGGCGTATGACCGCAATGGCTCCCGTCCGCGCCGAAGCGGACCTGTCGTTTCTGCTCGACCGCACCAGTCACGTCTTGCGCACCCGGATGGCGGCGGCGCTCGCGGAGATCGGGCTCACGGCCCGGATGCACTGCGTCCTCGTCCACGCTCTGGAGGAGGAGCGGACCCAGGCGCAACTCGCGGTGCTCGGGGATATGGACAAGACCACCATGGTGGTCACCGTCGACGCGCTGGAGCGGGCCGGGCTCGCCGAACGGCGGCCTTCCGCGGCGGACCGGCGGGCTCGCGTCATCGCCGTCACCGACAAAGGACGGGAGGTCGCCGAGCGCAGTCAGCGGATTGTCGACGGCGTGCACAGTGCGGCGCTCGGCTCGCTGCCGGCGGGAGAGCGGGAGGTTCTGGTGCGTGCGCTGCGGAATCTGACCGCGGGCCATCTGGCGGAGGCGGTGGAGGCGCCGTCGGCGGCGCGCCGTGCCCGGCAATAGATCTCCAATAGATTGTCTGCAACGAAACTATCTACTACAGTCTCTCCTGTCGGGTTCCGGACAGGAGAACACCATGAACACCCACGCACGTCTCGCCCTCGCCGTGCTGTCGGCCGCCACCCTGATGACCGTCCTGGACGGCAGCATCGTCACCGTGGCGCTCCCGGAGATCCAGCGTGATCTGGGATTCGGCTCGGCCGAATTGAGCTGGACGGTCAACGCCTACCTGATCGCCTTCGGCGGGCTCCTGCTGCTGGGCGGACGCCTCGGCGACCTGTTCGGCCGCAAGACGGTATTCCTGATCGGGAACGCGGTGTTCACCGCGGCCTCCCTGGTCGCCGGCGCGGCCACCACTCCCGCGCTGCTGATCGGCGCCCGCTTCCTCCAGGGCGTGGGCAGCGCCTTCGCCTCCGCCGTCGCGCTGGGCATCCTGGTCACCCTGTTCACCGACAACCGGCAGCGCAAAGTGGCCATCGGGGTCTTCGGTTTCACCGGCGCCGCCGGTGCCGCGATCGGGCAGGTGCTGGGCGGGGTGCTGACCGACGCCTTCGGCTGGCACTGGATCTTCCTGATCAATGTGCCGATCGGGCTGGCCACGGTGGCCCTGGCGGTCGCGGTGCTGCCGGCGGACCGGGCCGGTGGTGGTGTACGCCGGGCGGATCTGATCGGCGCCACGCTGGTCACCGCCGGGCTGATGCTGGGTATCTACACGGTGGTCGGGATCGAGAGCCACGGCTGGACCTCGTCGCGCACGCTCGGTCTCGCGGCCGTATCCCTGCTCCTGCTGGCCGCGTTCGTCATCCGGCAGTCCCGGGTCGCGGACCCGCTGCTTCCGCTGCGGGTCTTCCGTTCGCGTGCTGTCTCCGGGGCGAATCTCGTGCAGATGCTCACGGTTTCGGCCATGTTCGCATTCCAGGTGTTGCTCGCGCTGTACCTGCAGCGTGTCCTCGGCTACGTGGCCCTGGAGACCGGGCTGGCCATGCTGCCGGCGGCCGTAGCGATCGGCGGAGTGTCGCTGTTCGTCTCGGCCCGCCTCACCCTCCGCTTCGGTGAGCGCGCCGTGCTGATCACGGGGCTACTGCTCCTGCTGGCCGCCATGGTCCGGCTCGCGAGCGTGCCGGTGCACGCCTCCTACCCGGTCGACGTGCTGCCGGTGATGGCGCTACTCGCCGGATTCGGGCTGGTACTTCCGGCGCTCACCGCGCTCGGTATGTCCGGTGCCGCGGCCGACGACGCGGGGCTGATCTCCGGACTGTTCAACACCACCCAGCAGATCGGTATGGCGCTCGGCGTCGCTGTGCTGACCACCCTCGCCGCGTCCCGCACCGGCGCCTTGGCGGCCGCCGGCGCCTCCGATGCCGAGGCGCTGACCGGCGGCTACCGAACCGCCTTCGCCGTCGCCGCCGGCCTGCTGGTGGCCGCACTGGCGGCGACGGTCACCGTGCTGCGCCCCGCAGCCACGGTCCTCCCGGCCACCCCGCCCGCCGCGGCTCGTCCCGCCTGACCCAGGTCGCGGCTCCCGCATCGACATCCCACCGAACCGAAACAACACGAAGGAACCGATATGACGATCGAATTGCCCGCAGCGGCCCGCCGCCTGCTGGACGGAAAGAATTTCGCCACCGTGGCGACCATCGAGCCGGACGGCCGCCCCCAGACCTCGGTGGTCTGGATGGACCGGGAGGGCGACACGATCCTGTTCAGTTCGACGACCACCCGCCGCAAGGTGCGCAATCTGGCGCGCGATCCGCGGGTCGCGCTCACCGTTCTCGATGCCACGAACCCCTACCACTCGGTGGATATCCAGGGCACCGCCGAACTGATCGAGGATCCGCATAAATCGCTGCCGTTGCGACTGTCCCGGAAGTACCTCGGCGAGCAGCCGGCCCCGGAACCCGACAGTATTCACCGGTTCATCGTCCGCGTGACACCCGAACGGGTCACCGGGTTCTCCATGCCGGACCCGTCGAAATCCAACGCCGGCTGATCGGCGCGGTGGCCGAATCGGCCGGACCCGTCGAAACCCGACGCGGCCGAGGGCCCGGCGAACCGAATCGGCGGGACACGCCGATCCGGCAGCGCGGTCGCGAGGACTCCGACGCGACCGCGCTGCTGTTCCTCGCTTCCGCTCCTGCCCAGGCCCGGACGCGCCGGGTTCAGATCCCTGCCTCGGCCCGTCCCTTCAACCGCACGAGGCCTTTCTCGAAGTCCGGGCCGATGAAGCGGTCCATGGGGAACAGGAAGCCGACCACTTTGAAGAACAGATTCTTGCGGCCGGTCATCCGCCAGGTCACCTCGGTGGTTTCACCGGAGGTCACCAGTAGGAACGTCACCTCGTTCCGGCTCTCGAACGGTTTGCGGAACGCCAGGTCGATCCCGACCCGCCCGGGCTCCGAGGCGGTGATCGTCATCGTCCCGGCGCCCGCCTTCCGGTTCCCCTCCCAGTCGTAGCGGGCGCCCACGCCCGACCCCGGACCGGAGTAGGTGCGCCGCAGATCGGGATCGGCGTCCTCCCAGGGCGACCAATCACGCCAGTGGTGGAAGTCGTCGATGAGGGCGCGGATCCGGGGCTCGGGCGCGGCGATTTTGGTCGCGCGTTCGACGAGGTACGTGCTCGAATCGGGCATACCCTCTTCTCCTGCGGGAAGGGAGGCGCGACGTCACGAGAATGCGCCACGGTCACCGGAATTATGCATCGATCACACAGGGGCGTGCGGCTGCCACGGTTCACCCGTTTCGGGCGAATCCCGCGCGGGTGCTTCCGGCCGTTCATTGCTGCCGAGTCAACGACTCGACTGCACCGGTATCGGCCCGCAGTGGACGCTGCGGATGCGCCGCAAAGTGCAGGCCGGCGGGTACGGTTCGGCCGGGTGCGGCGGTGCTCGTCCGTGAGCCAGGGAACAGAGACGCCACCCGGTCGTCGTAGGGCGCCGGCAGGTGAGGAGGCTGAGTACCGATTCGGTATCGACCGTGGAGGTGGATGGTGTTCGGATTCGGAGATCTCGCTGTGCCGATCGTGGCGGCCCCGATGGCGGGTGGGCCGTCGACGCCGGAGTTGGTGGTGAGCGTCGGGGAAGCGGGCGGACTCGGTTTTCTGGCGGCCGGGTACAAAACCCCCGACGCGGTGGCCGAGCAGATCCGGCAGGTGCGGGCCGGTACGGACGCGGCGTTCGGGGTGAACCTCTTCGTGCCGCAGCGCACCTCCTACGATGTCGCGGCGGTGGAGCAGTACCGGGACAGGCTGCGGGGGACGGCGCGGCAGTACGGGCTCGAGGTACCCGCCGTCCGGGAATTCGACGACGACCGGTTCGACGAGAAGGTGGATCTGGTCGTCGAACAGCGGGTGCCGGTGGTCTCGCTGACCTTCGGCCTGCCGCCGGCGGACGTCGTGCGGCGGCTGCGGGACGCGGGATCCACGGTGGTCGCGACGGTGACCGGTCCGGACGAGGCCCGGGCCGCGGTGGAGGTGGGCGTCGACGCACTCTGCCTCCAGGGGCCCGAGGGCGGGGGCCATCGGGGCACCTTCCGGGTGGAGGACGAGCCGGGTACGACCTCGCTGCTCGACCTGCTCGACGAGATCACCGCGTGGTGCCCGCTGCCGGTGGTCGCGGCGGGCGGCATCTCCGACGGGGCGCGGATGGTGGAGGTGCTCGCGCATGGGGCGGTCGCGGTACAACTGGGTACGGCGTTCCTGCGCAGCGCCGAATCCGGAGCGAAAGCAGCGCACAAGAGCGCGCTCGCCGATCCGCGGTTCGACCGGACGGTCGTGACGCGCGTGTTCTCCGGGCGTCCCGCCCGCGGGCTGGCCAACGGTTTCATCGCCGAGTACGGCACGGCACCCGCCGCGTACCCGCAGATCCACCACCTCACCAGTCCCATCCGGGCGGCCGCGGCGGAGCGGGACGGCGCCGACGATATGGCGCTCTGGGCGGGGACGGGGTTCCGGAAGGCGGTGCCGGACCCGGCGGGGACGATCCTGCGGCGGCTCTGGGACGAGGCACTGGTGTCGGGCGCGGCACACGACTGACCGCTGACAGTCGAAAGGTCGTCCGCAGCCGAGGATCGACAGTGGCCCGGCGATCGACCGCCACCGGCGAACCGCCGTCGGCGGTGGCATCCCGACACCTGCCCGACCAGCCCGCTGGGGCCCGGTGGTATCGGCAAGACCCGGTTGGCGCCGGCCGTCGCCGCGGATCCGGCAGGTGAGTTCGCCGACGGTGTCCTTGGCATAGGCCGGCATGCCGTACCAGAGCTTCGGGGATGGTCCGGGTCGGACGATATGTCGGTGCCGATCCGTAGTGTGCGGTTCGTCACCCCCGGCCGGGGGTCGAGCCGATCTGGAGGAATCGTGCAAGACGTGTGGCCGACGGTCCGGTCCGAGAGACTGGCGCTCATCGCGGATCTCGACGCGCTCACCGCCGAGCAGTGGGCGACGCCTTCGCTGTGTTCCGGGTGGACGGTGCACGATGTGCTCGCGCATATCGTGGCGACCGCGAAAACATCCCGGCTCGGTTTCGTCCGGCAGTTCGCCCGGGCCCGTTTCGATTTCGACCGGTTCACCGCGAACGGTGTCGAACGGGAGCGCCCGGGCACCCCCGCCGAAACGCTGGACCGGTTGCGCGCGGCCCTGGACCGGACGATCACCCCGCCCGCCCCGCTCGACAGCAGACTGGTCGAGATTATCGTGCACGGAGAGGACATCCGGCGGCCGCTGGGGATCACCCGGGAGTACCCGCCCGATGCCGTCGCCGACGCCCTGCGGCTGCAGATCCGCACCACGGCCGGGTTCGGGGGCGGGAAGGAACTCGTCGCCGGGCTCACGCTGGTGGCCGACGACGCCGAGTTCACCGCGGGCTCGGGGCCGCAGGTGCGCGGTCCCCTGCTGTCGCTGCTGCTGATCGCCTCGGCGCGCGGTGTCGCGGTCGGCGACCTGCACGGAGACGGTCTCGACACACTCCGGCAGCGGCTGGGATCCGGGGTCGCCTGAGGCGGCCGCAGCGCCGGCGAACCCACGCCGAGCGGCGGATACGGCGCGCCACCTGTCGACCGATGGCGGAAATCGCCGTAGCGTCGATGAGGTGACTGTGCCAACAGAGCTGCCCGCCACCGCGGGCGCGTTGCGGGCGGCCGGGTACGCGCCGCGGAGTGTGAAAGCCGAGATCCGGGACAATCTGCTGGCCCGGCTGGGCTCGGGAGAGGATCCGTGGCCCGGGATCGTCGGCTTCGAGCGGACCGTGCTGCCGCAATTGGAGCGCGCGCTGCTGGCGGGTCACGATGTGGTGCTGCTCGGCGAGCGGGGGCAGGGCAAGACCAGGCTGCTGCGGACCGTTGTCGAACTGCTCGACGAATGGACGCCGGTGATCGCGGGCGTCGAACTGGGCGAACATCCGCTGGAACCGATCAGCCCGCAGGGCCGGCGGCTGGCGGCCGAACTCGGCGACGACCTGCCCGTGACGTGGCGGCATCGCGGCGAGCGTTACGCCGAGAAGCTCGCGACCCCCGACACCTCGGTGGGCGACCTGATCGGCGATGTCGATCCGGTGAAGGTCGCCGAAGGACGCAGCCTCGGTGATCCGGAGACCATCCACTTCGGCCTGGTGCCGCGGGCGCACCGGGGCATCGTGGCCGTCAACGAGCTGCCCGATCTCGCCGAACGTATCCAGGTCGCGCTGCTGAACGTCATGGAGGAGCGCGATATCCAGGTGCGCGGCTATACGCTGCGGCTACCGCTGGATGTGCTGCTGGTGGCGACGGCCAACCCCGAGGACTATACCAATCGCGGCCGGATCATCACCCCGCTGAAGGACCGCTTCGGCGCCGAGATCCGGACGCACTATCCGCTGACCGTCGAGGCCGAGATGGCGCTGGTGCGCCAGGAAGCCGAACTGGTCGCCGAGGTGGGGGACCCGCTGATCGAGGTGCTGGCCCGGTTCGTGCGGCGGTTGCGCGAATCCCCGGCCATCGATCAGCGCTCCGGGGTTTCGGCCCGGTTCGCGGTGGCGGCCGCGGAAACCGTGGCCGCGGCGGCACTGCGGCGTTCCGCGCTCACCGGGGAGAATCCCGCGGTGGCCCGGCCCGTCGATCTGGCATCGGTACCGGCCGTCCTGCGCGGGAAACTGGAGTTCGAATCCGGCGAGGAAGGCCGCGAACAGGAACACCTCACCCATCTGCTGCGGCGGGCCTTCGCCGATACCGCGCGGGAGCGGCTCGGCGGATTGGATCTTCGGCCGCTGGCCGACGCGGTGGACGAGGGACATCTGGTGACCACGGGTGAGCGGGTGCCCGGCGCGCAAGTTTTGTCCGCGCTACCGGAGCTTCCGGTCCTGCACGAGGTGGCGCTGCGGCTCGATGTCGCGGCGGGCGATCCACCGCAGCGGATCGCCGCGGCCGTCGAATTCGCCCTGGAGTCCCTCTATCTGGCGCGCCAGGTGGCCAAGGACTCCGACGACGAGGGCAGCGCGGTGTACGGCGGATGACCGCGGCGGACCGGTATGCCTACGGGCCCTACCATGAGGGGCCCGATCCGCTGGCGCCTCCGCTGGATCTGCGCGAGGCGCTGTCGGAGATCGGGCGTGAGGTGATGGAGGGTTCCTCGCCGCGTTCGGCGCTCGAGGAGCTGTTGCGGCGGGGGACGTCCGGTATGCCCGGACTCGAAGAACTCACGCGCCGCCTGTGGGAGCGGCGGGCCGAGATCTCGCGGTCCCACCGCCTGGACGGCACCCTGCAGCAGGTGCGGGAACTGCTGGACCGGGCCTTGGAGGCCGAACGGCGCGCACTGTTCCCGGACCCCTCCGACGACGCGCGGTTCGCCGAAATGCAGTTGGAAGCCCTCCCGTCCAGCACCGCGAAAGCGGTGCACGAACTGAGCGAGTACTCCTGGCGTTCGGAAGCCGGCCGGGAGAACTATCAGAAGATCCGTGATCTGCTCGGCGAGGAACTGCTGGAATCCCGTTTCCAGGGCATGAAACAGGCGCTACAGGACGCGACCCCGCAGGATGTGGAGCGGGTCCGGCAGATGATGGCGGACCTCAACGATCTGCTCGCGGCCCACGCCCGCGGCGAGGACACCACCGAGCGGTTCGCCGAGTTCATGGACGAACACGGCGAGTTCTTCCCGGAGAATCCGCGGGATACCGAGGAATTGATCGACGCGCTGGCCGCGCGGGCCGCCGCGGCGCAGCGGATGATGAATTCGATGTCGGCTCAGCAGCGGACGGAACTGAACGAGTTGATCGGGCAGGCCTTCGGGGATCCGCGGATAGCGCAGCAGATCGCCGACCTGGACGCGAATCTGCGCACGCTACGTCCCGGCCAGGACTGGGAGTCGGCGCGGCGTTTCCGCGGCCAGGACCCGCTGGGGATGGGCGAGGCCGTGGCGGCCATGCAGGATCTGGGCGAACTCGACGAACTCGCCGCCCAGCTCGCCCAGTCCTATCCCGGGGCGCGGCTGGAGGATATCGACCTGGAGATGCTGGAGCGTCAGCTCGGCGCCGAGGCCCGGGTGGACGCGGCCCGGCTGGCCGAGCTGGAACGCGAACTGCGCCGCCAGGGCCTGTTCGAACGGGCCCCCGACGGCTCACTGCGGTTGACCCCGAAGGCGCTGCGGCGGCTCGGCGAGGTCGCGCTGCGGGATATCGTCGGTAGATTGCGCAGCCGCAAGGGGCAGCGGGACACCGCGCTCGCCGGGGCGGTCGGGGAACCGACCGGCGCGAGCCGGCCGTGGCAGTTCGGCGATACCGAGCCGTGGGATGTCTCGCGTACAGTGCGCAACGCGGTACTGCGCTCGGCGTCCACCGGAAGCCGGACGGTGTCCCTGGATGTGGCGGATGTGGAGATCGCCGAGACCGAACAGCGCTCCCGGGCGGCGGTCGCGCTGTGCGTCGACACCTCGTGGTCGATGGTGCAGGACGGGCGCTGGGTGCCGATGAAGCGCACGGCGCTGGCCCTGCAGCATTTGATCAGCACCCGGTTCCGGTCCGACGCTTTGGAACTGATCACCTTCGGCCGCCATGCCGGCACCGTGGACATCGCGGAACTGACCGGGCTGGAGCCGGTCTGGGAGCAGGGCACGAACCTGCACCACGCACTGCTGCTGGCCGATCGCCATCTGCGCCGGCATCCCGACGCGGTACCGGTGGTCCTGGTGGTGACCGACGGGGAGCCGACCGCGCACCTGGAGCCGGACGGCACCTCCTACTTCAATTGGCCGCCGGACCGGCGCACCCTGGCCGTCACCATGACCCAGGTGGATTCGCTGGCCCGGCTGGGCGCCTCGATCTCGGTGTTCATGCTGGGTGAGGAACCGCGGCTGGCCGCGTTCGTGGATCTGGTGGCCCGGCGTAGCGGCGGCCGGGTGGTGGCGCCCGACCTGGACGGCCTCGGCGCCGCGGTGGTCAGCGATTATCTGCGCGGCCGGCGCTGAGTGCCGGACACCGGACCGGGAGCGAGGCGTAGATATGCGACTGGACCGTGACCGGGCGCGGACGCGCTTCGCCGAAGCCCGGGTCGCCCGGCTCGCGACGGTGACCACCGCGGGGGCACCGCATCTCGTCCCGATCGTGTTCGCGCTGGTCGGCGAGATCGTGTACACCGCGGTCGATGCCAAACCGAAGTCGACCACCGCCCTGCGCCGGCTGGCCAATATCGAGGCGAACCCGGAGATCGCCGTACTGGCCGATTTCTACGACGAGGACTGGACCCGCCTGTGGTGGGTGCGCGCCGACGGGAGGGCGCGCATCGTGACGGGCGACGAGGCGCGGCAGGGCCTGACCCACCTGACCGCCCGTTATCCCGTCTATGTGACGGAGCCGCCGCCCGGACCGGTCATCGCGCTCGATATCGCGCGCTGGTCCGGCTGGGCGGCGGGCTGATCACGTCCGGCAGGGTCAGGAACCGCCGCCGCCCAGAGCGAACCGCAGCAGCGCCTGCTTGTCACCCTGCTTGATCTTGCCTTTGCGGTTGAGCACCTCGAGCTGCCAGACGTCACCGTTGCGGAAGGCGCGGGCCACCGCGTTGGCATTGTCGCTGCCCAGCAGCGACGGCCAGATATCGGCCACCTGCTGGCTGCTGCCGCCGGTGGCGTCGTAGACCTTGAACGAGATGTTGTTCGCCTTCTCGAACGAGGAGCCCTTCTTGAAGGCCGCCGCGACGAAGACGATGGCGTCGATACCGCCGGGGACCTCGGCGAAAGTGACATGGACGGTTTCGTCGTCACCGGCGGCCGAACCGGTCTGTTCGTCGCCGGAGTGCTGGACCGAGCCGTTGCCCAGCGGGTCCAGCGAATCCAGTCCGGCGAAACGGACGGGTTCGCTGCCCTGCATGAGGATGGCGATCAGGTCGAGGTCGACACCTTTCTTGCGGCGCGCCCAGCCCAGCGCGCCACCGCTGGCGCCCGCGGACGGGTCCCAGCTGACACCGACACTCAGCTTGGCGATCCCCGCAAGATCCGCTGCGCCGTCTTCCTTTTTGAGCGTGATCATGGCTCAACGGTACCGGCTGCCGGAGAGCACCGGGTGACCACCGGGTTCTCGGTCAGTGGACCGGGGAACCGGTGGTCCGGTGGGGGCGCGGCCAGGGATGGCGGGCCAGCTCTTCGACCCCTTCGTTGAACCGCTCCAGGAGCCGGGCCAATTGCTCGACCTCCTCGTCGGGCCAATCGGTGAGCACGGAGCCGACCCCGCGGCGTTGCAGGGCCAGATCGGCTTCGAACAGCCGGAGCCCTTTCTCGCTGGGCCGGACCTTACGGGCGACGCCGCCTTCCGGGTCCGGTACCCGCTCCACCAGCTCCTGGTCGAGCATGGCGGCCACCTGGCGGTTCACCGTGGACACATCGAGACCGAACGCTTCGGCCAGTTCGCGCAGGGACAGCGGATCGCCGAGACGCAGCCGGGTGAGGATCAGGTACGCGGATCTGTCCAGCTGGAACGGCGAATTCCGGCGGGCGGCCGGATACTGCCGGGACAGCAGGTTCAGTTCCAGGACGAGCCGCGCCAGGACGGCGGGGTCCCGGCGGTCCGCCGCGGAGGCGGCGAGCGGTGCAGCCGAATCGGACATTCGGACACTATGTCGTCTGTTTCGCCCGAATACAAAATTGTGCACCATACACAGGCTATGTAACGTACATATGCGTGACTGCCGTGGCCGACGACCCTTCCAGATCCGGCGAACGCGATCGGCCCCGGACCTCGCCGACAGTGCTGGTGGCCACCCTGAGCACCATCGGCATCGTCGTCTCACTCATGCAGACTCTGGTCGTTCCGCTCATCCCGAGCCTGCCCACCCTCCTGGACACCACTGAGCGCGGTCCTGGCCGATATGACCATCACCCTGGGCGACCGGCAGTTGTCCGCACGAGACGCCTTCCACACCG
This sequence comes from Nocardia sp. NPDC050799, assembly GCF_040654015.1. Classification (NCBI taxonomy): domain Bacteria; kingdom Bacillati; phylum Actinomycetota; class Actinomycetes; order Mycobacteriales; family Nocardiaceae; genus Nocardia; species Nocardia sp. NPDC050799. The sequence continues at coordinate 15,438 of NZ_JBFAHF010000036.1, read as the reverse complement.
CCTTCCTCATCTCGACCACCGCCGCCTGCGTCGCCATCGCGCTCACCGCCCTCATCCCCATGCGAACGGCAGCCGCCGACCCCCGGTGACCCCACCGCCGAAAATCGTTCGGCATCGCCCGCGCGAACGGGCATGCTGGACGGCGCCGGTCGATCACCGGAAAGTTCTGCCGAGGCACGGGTGTGGAATGGTCGAATCTTCGGAACAGGTACGCGCGCGGAGAAAGCCGGTGCGCGGCATCGCGCTCCTGCTGGTGGCCGCCGCGCTGTGTCTGTGTGGCTGTTCGTTCTTCTCCGGTTCCTCCGAGGGACTCGTCGGCGAGCAGCTGACCTCCTTCCCGGTGATCGACCGGGCCACACTCACCGCCGCCCAGGCGCGGGTCGTCGACGCCGCGGCGACCGAATTCGCCGATCCTCGCGAGGGAGCGGGCTACTCCGAGGGCAATACCGAACCGTGGTGCGCCAACTTCGTGAGCTGGGTGATGCGTGCGGCCGGGCTGCCGCTGGCCAACCCGAACTCGGGATCGTGGCGGATCCCCGGCGTCTACACCCTGCAGGAGTATTACGAGACTTCGGGCCGCTTCGCAGCCGCCGGGTCGGGATACCGGCCGGTCACCGGTGATGTGATCCTCTACAGCCCGGAGAGCAGATTCGGCCAGCACACCAACATCGTGCTGGCCGCGGACCACGGCACCCTCACCACGATCGGCGGTAACGAGGACGACGCGGTCGGTATCGAACGCTGGGACCCCGCCGCCGTCCCCGATATCCATATCGTCGGTTACGGGCGGCTGTCGCCCGGGTGGTGACGGGCGTGCCGGATCGACCCCTTCATCGGATGAGCCCTGAGGAAAGCCTCGCCTTCAGGAGGAATCGGGGTCAAGCCTTCTTCTGGTCTTCGACAAAGGGTTTCACAACTTCCAGTGTCGCGCCGCCGACTGTGGCGCCGAAGTATGAGTCGGTCCATAGGGTGGGCAAGCGGGATTCGAGTGAGGGGAACTCGGTGCGCAGTACCCGGGAGGATCGGGCTTTGATCCGCTCGCCCAGCTGATAGATTCCGAACTGCAGATCGCATGAGACGAGCGGGTGCACGGTCGGGCATTGTTTCCAGCTCGATAAGCGGGGGCCTCGTTCGGTGCAGGCGTTCATCGCTGCGCCGCTGATGACCTTCCGGTGGACTTCGGGTACCACACAACGTGGTAGGTGCAGTGATAGACGACGTTGTTGCTCGACCTCGTCTCGCCCAGGAGAACGACAAAAATGCCTGCTGCTGCATAATGGTCGGCGTGCATGAGATCGTGCGCTACACCTACCGGCTGCGCCCAGGCGCCCAAGCGGTGCGCGCACTCGAATCATACTCGGGATACCGACGTCGTTGTGCCGCCGAACTCGCCCGGGCGCAACGCAAGATGGCCCGTCGCCGACGCCCGCGAGGTCACACCCCGAGCAATGGTTACCAGCGGGCGCGGCGTGAAGCCGCCCGCCTGCACAAGAAAGCGACCCGGCAGAACACTCACGCTGCGCGCGTGTGGGCTCGGCGTGTGGTCGCCGATCATCAGACGATCGCGGTCGAGGATTTCGAACCCAGGTTCCTGGCCCGCAGCAGTATGGCGCGGAAAGCGGCGGACGCCGCGATCGGTGCGGCGAAGCGCGAGCTGATCGGACGTGCCATGCGGGCGGGGCGGAAGGTGGTGTTGGTTCCGCCCGCCTATACGACGATGACCTGCGCGAGCTGTGGTGCGAGAGCCGAGCAGTGGCTCGCGTTGGATGTGCGTGTCTTCCGGTGTGAGGCTTGTGGTCACACCGCAGACCGAGACCGCAACGCCGCCTATGTGATCCTGGCGGCCACGGTAGAACTCGACCGTGTCGGTGTTGACGACGTAAGACATCATCGGCCTCCCGCCGGGGCGGTCCGTGGTGCGGTCCGAGCTGGAAATCTCCCGGATTCAGCCGTGGAGAAGAGTTAATCGGTGGAGGTAGAGGTGGTGTGAACGACTCATGGAACCGATCGAGGTAGGCGACCCGGGGTGGATCGACTACGCCGAGTTCGGCAGGCGGTTCGTCACCCACGCGGTGACCGAGCGGCGGATCGAGAAGGCGGTCGCCGGCATCACCGGGCGCGGGCTGACCATCGGCCCGGTCAATCTGGTGCCCGCCGGACTCGCCGGGTTCCTCGCCGAGGGCCGGATCGACCGTCCCGTGGTGGTGCGCCGCGGCTCCGAAGTCGCCTTCGACGTGCGGATCCCGGTATCCCTGCGGGCCAAGATCCTGCTCGCCGGCAAACCCCTGCGGTCGGAGACGGTGGTATCCATCGGTCTCACCTTCCACGCCCGCACCGCCGACCCGCTGCTCGTCGTGATCGATATCCCGCGGGTCGAGCCCGCGGATGTGAGTGTGCTGCTCCGCCTGTCCGCCGCCGACTCGGTGGCCGAATGGCTACTCGACCCGATCGCCGGGCTGCTGCAACGCGAGGTCGCGAATCGGGTGAACGGTATGTTGCGCGATCCGGGCGTGATGCGCAGCCGGATCTACGATATCGAGGCCATCGTCGCCCGCGAACGCTCCCCGCACCGCACCCGCACCCGCTTCGACTGGATCGACTACGCCGAATTCGGGCGGCGGTTCTTCCCGCGCATCGTCACCCGGGGCCGGCTCGAGCAATTCGTCACCCAGCTCGCCGACCGGCAGATCGAGATCGGCCCGCTGCGCGCCGGCCCCCGGGCGGCGGCCGAGGTCACTGTGCGCGGCGAGGTGGGCCGTCCTGCATTGACCGACCGGGTACCCGAGACCGCCACGGCCGACGACGATCCGGCGCTGGTCCGCTTCGACCTGACCGTCCCGGTCACCCTCGACATCACGGTCAGCGTGCTCAAGGACAACCACTACCGCGCCGACGTGGAGATCCCCCTGCAACTCACCGCGCACGCCGCCGACCCCCTGCTCATCGTGGTGGAGGTCGACCCGCCGGAACGGGAGAACGTCCGCCTCGAATACGCGGCCCAGGGCATGCGCGCCGCCGTCCTCGGCGTCCTGGCGGGCATCAAGAAGCAGATCGTCGCGCAGGTGGTCAGGGTCGTACGCACCGAACTCGCCGACCCGGCCATGCGAACCCTCGATGTAGGCGAACGCATAGACCGGCTGCTCTGATTCGGCGCCGCCTTCGGCGGCGCGTGCGGTCGGTGGTCGTGGTGATTCGGGTGTGCATGTGGTGGAATGACCCCACGTTCGAGGCTCCCGGCGCACGCAGTGCTGATAGGAAAGGTGCGCCGGGCACGCCGTTGCTGTCCACCCGGGGTGTGCGAAGGAGTCTCGATGGTTTCTGCACTGTCTCGCCGGGCTCTGCTCGGATACACGGCCGCCGCCGTCGCCGCGGGCGCGGTGGGGTCGGCCTTCGGAACTCCCCGCGCCGGTGCGGCTTCACTCGGGACCCTGCTCGATTACGCGGGAGGGGTGCCGTCCGCGGCGGCCATCAAGGCGGCCGGGCACACCGGGGTCATCCGGTATGTGTCCGATCGTCGGCCGGGAGCGGAATGGATGGCCGGGAAACCGCTGCTCGCCGGGGAAGTCGAGGATCTGCGGGCCGCCGGACTGGCCATCGTGTCCTGCTACCAGTTCGGCAAAGGGCCCACCGCCGACTGGCGCGGCGGATACGACGCGGGTCGTCGGCACGCCGAGCGCGGGCTGGCGCTGCACCGCGCCGCCGGGGGACCGGACAACCGGCCGATCTATGCCTCCATCGACGACAACCCCGATCCCGTGGAATTCGTCACCATGATCCTGCCGTATCTGCTCGGCTGGCAGGCGGTGATCGGCCGGGAGAACACCGGCGTCTACGCCAATGCGCCCACCATCGATCTGGCCCGGACGGCGGGGGTGGGTGGGTGGTTCTGGCAGCACGATTGGGGGACCGCGCCGGGGTACGTCCATCCGGCCGCGCATCTGCACCAGTTCGAGATCGACGACCGCACGGTCGACGGGGTGGGCGTGGACGTGAACGATATCCTCGCCGCGGAGTACGGAGCCTGGTGACCACCGCCGCCCGGCGGACCGGTCAGCCCGCCGGGCGTTTCGTCCGGTTGGCGGCCATGTACAGGTAGACCAGCGGCGCCACCGCCCCGCAGAGGAACAGCACCAGCGTCGGCAGATCGCTGCGCAGCGGGACATCCCCGCCGGGGCCCCGGCTCGCCGCGATCAGGAAGGCACCCAGCCAGGCGGCGATCGGCAGGAACAGCACGGTCGGCCGGGTGGTCACCGTGGCGGCCGCCCACACCAGGGCCACATTCACCGGCGCGGCGATCAGTGCGGCCACCGGTACGGCGACGCTGCCGAGATAAAAGGGCAGGTAGAGCACCTCCAACGCCAAGGTGATCACCGCGTCCACGATCAGGACCGCGATCAGCACCGGGCCGAGTGCCGCGGTCGCCAGTGCGGTCCCGCGGGCGCGGGAATCCGCACCGGCCCGATCGTCCACGGCGGCGGTCATCCGTGCGACCGGGTCGCCGAAGACCGTCGGGCGGTCGCTGTGCGGCCGGTCCCGCTCTCCGATTCCGAGTGCTGCATAGTGACGAGTCTATTGGCGCGGGGGCGCCGCTCGGTTACAGCGAACCGGCGAAGAGATCGTCTTCCCGGCCATCCGGCCCGCCCGCCCAGGCCCGACCGCGGACCAGAATGTAGTGCTCCTCCGGCAGGACCGGCTGGGCGATCATATTGGTCAACGCGAATTCCCGGCCCGACGGCGCGACCGTGAGCTGGGTGGCGTGGGCGCGCAGCGCGGCGCGTTTCCGGGGCAGCGATTCGGTGACATCGATTGCCGTGGTCACCGAATTACTCGGTACGCACGCCAACTCGTCCTCGGCCGGCAGCCGCCAGCCGGGGGGGAGCGCGCCGGGCAGGCCGTCCACCGTGCGGCGGGCCAGCGCCCGCAGATGGTCGCGCAGGATGTCGGCGTCGGTCACGGTCCAGTAGAACTTGGGCGTGTCCCAGCCCTGGCCGGCCGCGGCCTCGACGGCTTCGGTGGTCACCCGGTGGGCACGGATATGGTCCGGGTGACCGTAGCCGCCGCGCGGGTCGTAGGTCACCACCACCCGGGGCCGCAGGTCGAGGATCACCTCGGTGAGCGCCCGGACCGCCGCCGGACCGGACTCGATGAAGGCACGTGGATGCCGCGCCGCCGGAGTCCCGGCCATACCGGAATCGCGCCAGCGGCCGGCGCCGCCCAGGAAGTACGGCGGTCCGGCACCGAGTTCGGCCAGGGCGCGAGTGAGTTCACCGATCCGGTACCCGCCCAGTTGATCCGCGCGGTCGGCGGTCAGGCCGGCCCATCGGTCGCCCATCACCTCGCCCTCTTCGCCGAGAGTGCAGGTCACCACCGTCACCGGGACACCGAGACGCCGGTAGTGGGCGATCGTGCCCCCGGTGGTGATGGTTTCGTCGTCGGGGTGGGCGTGGACCAGTAGCAACCCGCCCGTACGGCCGTCCCCGGGACCGGTCACGGGACGCGCCGCCACATCGCCGCGTCGCCGAATATCCCGGCCTGGATCGCTCCGCTCAGCGACGCCCCGTCCACCGAGGGACCGGCCGCGGCCACCACGTTGTCCTGCACGATCGGCAGTACCGTGGACGCACCCCACAGCCGGGGTTCGGCTTCGCCGAGAGTGCGCGGTACTTCCACGCCGTGCAGCGCGCCGTCGATGGACGGCTGGAACTGCGGATCGCAGATACCGGACAGATTGCTCGGCGCCCGGCGCGCCGCCTCCACGGCGGCCGGAACCTCGGTCTGTTCACCATCGGTCGTGGGTGTGACGGGCGCCACGGGTGGACAGCCGTAGCGAGAGGCCAGCGCGGTAGCGGGATCACCGCCGGTCGCCTCCCAGCCCACCACCGCGTCGATGGAATTCTCCACCAGGCCTTTGCCGTACAGTTCGTCGGCCGCCAGATTGAGCACCGACGCGTCGATTCCGGCGCTGCGCAGCTGGTCGGCCGCGGTATTGGCCACCGCCAGAGCGGTATCGTCGCCGGTCACCGCGCCGATCCGCAGCACCAGCGGTTCGCCGTTGCGCGCCAGCGAGCGGGGCCGCGGGGCCGGGGAGGTCGCCGAGACCGGGGGCGGCTCCGGGGCGCGGCCGAATCCGGCCTCGGCCAGCAGGCCGAACGCCTGGTCGGGGTCGAGGCGCGGTGGTTCGGTCGGCGTGTAGCCGGGATCGGAGGGGGAGAGCACCTGCGCGCGCACCGGTTCCACCCAGTTACCGGTCTGCGCGCCGACCGTGGCCAGCAGCGCGGGATCGAGCAGCGCGAGGACCGCGGTCCGGACCCGGTGGTCGCCGAGCACCCCTTCGCGTCCGTTGAGGGTGAGCCGGAGTTGCCGGGATTGCGGCATGATCGCGGTGCGTACCGACGGGATCGCGGCCAGCTGGGCCTGGGTGGCGACTCCGCCGTGCACCAGTGCCATCTGGGTGTCGCCGGTGCGCAGTGAATCCGCCAGCTGGGCGGGGGTGCCGCCGCGGCGCAGCAGGATCTGGTCGGGGCGGGCCGGGGTGCCCCAGTAGCGGTCGTTGCGTTCCAGCAGGATCTCGTCGCGACCGGGATCGGCGGATTCGATGGTGAAGTTCCCGCCGGAGACCGGTATCTGCTCGACCAGCGTCCGCTGGAAACCGCCCGGCGAATCCTTCATCAGATGCGACGGCAACAGGTTCGCGAACAATTGCGGCCAGGCCGGATAGGGCTTGTCGAACACCACGGAAACCGCTTTACCGCCGCCCGAGGAACGGACGTCGGAGATGAGACGGTACCCGGCCGGGTCGATCACACCCGGCTGCGTGATCATCTGCTGCCACAGGTAGTGGAAATCCTCGGCCGCGATGGGGGCGCCGTCGGACCAGTTCGCCTGGTCCTTCAGCGTATAGGTGACGGTGAACGGAGCCGCGGCGGTCACCGTCGCCGAATCGACCAGCGCCGTATCCGGAACCCACAGCGTGCCACCGGGCAGAGCCGGGTCGGGCGTGGGCCGGAACGGACTCGGCAGCACCATGGCCGCCACCGCGGCGGTCGCCGGGGACTGGTTCGACCGCAGATGCGGGTTGAAACCGATCCCGATGTCGTCGATGGCGACCACCACCGTGTTCTTGGTCGGCTGCGCCGGTTCGGTCTTCGGGCTGTCCGTACTGGCGATGGGCGGCGGCGGGTCGGCAGTGCATCCGGCCAGCACCGGAACGAGCACCGCCATGAGCACCAGCAGCCCGCGCCACACCGCGCGCCTCCCCGAAATCACGTTCGGCACTCTACCCAAACCCGTGCCGGCCCGTCCGGGGCGAAACCGCTTACAGCGCGGCCCGGTCGCGCGCCTTGCGGCGCGACAGCTCCCGGGCCCGCTCGTTGGCGGCCAGGGTGACTTTGCGTACCCGCACGAACTCCGGCGTCACCTCGACGCATTCATCGGCGGCGCAGAATTCCATGGCCATTTCCAGATCGAGCTGCAGCGGCTTGGCCAGCGTCTCCATCACATCGGCGGTGGAGGAGCGCATATTGGTGAGCTTCTTCTCCTTGGTCACGTTGATATCGAGATCCTCGGCGCGCGGATTGATCCCGACGACCATGCCCTCGTAGGTTTCCGCGCCCGGCTCGACGAAGAACTGCCCGCGGTCGGCGAGCTGGATCATGGCGAAGGGGGTGACCGACCCGGAGCGGTCGGACACCAGCGAACCGGTGTGCCGGGCCCGGATCTCACCGGCCCACGGCGCGTACCCGTGGGAGACGGCGTTGGCGATACCGGTGCCCCGGGTCTCGGTCAGGAAGTCGGTACGGAAACCGATCAGACCGCGCGAGGGCACGATGAACTCCATCCGCACCCAGCCGGCGGCGTGGTTGTTCATCTGCACCATCTTGCCCTTGCGCGCGGCCAGCAGCTGAGTGATGGCGCCGAGGTACTCGTCGGGGCAGTCGATGGTGAGCTCTTCGTAGGGCTCGTGCACCTTGCCGTCGACCTGCCGGGTCACCACCTGCGGTTTGCCGACGGTCAGCTCGAAACCCTCACGTCGCATCTGCTCGACCAGGATCGCCAGCGCGAGCTCGCCGCGGCCCTGGACCTCCCAGGCGTCCGGGCGGCCGATATCGAGCACCCGCAGTGAGACATTGCCCACCAGTTCCTGGTCGAGCCGCGACTTCACCATGCGGGCGGTGAGCTTGTGTCCCTGGACCCGGCCGACCAGCGGTGAGGTGTTGGTACCGATCACCACCGAGATGGCCGGTTCGTCCACCGTGATGCGCGGCAGCGCGACGGGCTCGTCCGGGTCGGCGAGGGTGTCGCCGATCATGATGTCGGGGATACCGGCAACGGCGACGATATCGCCGGCCACCGCGACCTCACCCGGCTGCCGTTCGACGCCGATCGTCTGCAGCAGTTCGGTGATCTTGACGCTCTTCACGCCGTCGGCGTGCATCCATGCCACGTTCTGCCCCTTGCGGAGCTCACCGTTGTGGATACGCACCAGCGCGAGCCGGCCGAGGAAGGCCGAGGCGTCGAGGTTGGTCACATGGGCCTGCAGCGGCGCGGACGCGTCGCCCTTGGGGGCGGGAATGTTCTCCAGCAGGACGTCGAACAGCGCGTCCAGGTTCTCCGCGTTCGGTACCTCGCCGTTCTGCGGCTGTTCCTTGGACGCCTTGCCCGCGCGACCGGAGGCGTAGAGCACCGGCAGGTCGAGGGCGAGTTCGGCCGCTTCCGCGGCGTCGTCGTCCAGATCGGACGCCAGGTCCAGCAGCAGATCGTGGCTCTCCTCGACCACCTCGGCGATCCGCGCGTCGGGCCGGTCGGTCTTGTTGACCACCAGGATCACCGGCAGGCAGGACGCCAGCGCCTTGCGCAGCACGAACCGGGTCTGCGGGAGCGGGCCCTCCGAGGCGTCGACCAGCAGCACCACACCGTCGACCATGGACAGGCCGCGTTCCACCTCCCCACCGAAGTCGGCGTGACCCGGCGTGTCGATGACATTGATGACGGTGACGCCGCCGTCCGGATGGTGCCGGTGCACGGCGGTGTTCTTGGCGAGAATGGTGATGCCCTTCTCGCGCTCCAGATCGCCGGAATCCATCACCCGGTCGACCGGTTCGGCCCGTTCGGCGAATGCGCCGGACTGCCGCAGCATGGCGTCGACGAGCGTCGTCTTACCGTGGTCGACGTGGGCCACGATGGCGACGTTGCGAAAATCGCGTGCAGACGACACGCCGGTTCCTCCTGCTGTTAACTGTTGCTTGCGGCCGGACCCTGCCAGAGGGAGGTTCGAACTCGCCGGGCATCTGGGCCGGTTACACCCTACCGGGAACTCGATGGCCTGCTGGCGCCGCCCAGAGGTAAGGGTATGCTAACCCGCATGGGCAAGGTCAAGGCGAGCGAGGTTTCGAGCCTCAAGCCGAAGAAGAAGTGCTGTCGTAAGAAGACGCGCTGTGTGAAATGCCCTGTGGTCATCATGCGGATGAAGCGCCTGGAGGCCACGGGCGCCTCCGGTAAAGAACTGAAGAAGGGCCTGAAGAAGGCGCGCGCCGCCTGAGGGAGCGCGGTTGTGGAAATGTGGTGGCGGGGTATGTCCGCGGTATGACCACAACACTGCTCTCCGAATCCGAGATCACGGCGGCCCTGGAAACCCTGCCGGAGTGGAACCGGGCCGGTGACGCGCTGACCCGCACCGTCGAGGCGGCCACCTTTCCCGCCGGAATAGAGCTCGTCCGGCAGGTGGCCGATATCGCCGAATCGGCGAATCACCATCCCGATATGGATATCCGGTGGCGCAAGGTCACCTTCACCCTGTCCACACATTCCGCGGGCGGGCTCACGGCACGGGACGTGGCGCTGGCCCGGGAGATAGATCGGCTGGCGCCGTAGCGGTCCGGGAGGCGCTCCGGCCCGCCCAGGCGATCCAGCCGTAGCAGACCAGCGCACCGGCCACGTACACCGTGCCGAGCCAGGACCACACCCCCCAGCGGGAGATGGTCCAGATCGAATCCTGCAGGAACGAGAGCACCCACGGCGCGCCGATCAGCGTCGCCACCAGCCAATATCCGGCCAGTATCTTCGCGCCGGGCACGGCCCGGTACGGCCCGTAGAGCAACCAGAGGACGGTCGGCAGCAGCCAGCCCCAATGGTGCGACCAGGAGATGGGCGAAACCAGCAGCCCGAACAACTGCACGATCAGCACGGTGCCCAGCAGATCGTCGCGGCGCAGCGCCCGCCACGCCCACCACCCCAGCGCCGCCGCCACCGCGACCCCGGCAATCCACCACGGCCCGGTCCCCACATCGCTGCCCAGCAGCCGGCTCAGCGCGCCGCGCAGTGACTGGTTCCACACCGAGCCCACCGGCCCGATCCGGTCGGCGTCGCCGAGCAGGGTGCCGAAATAGCGCCGGGTCTCCTCCGGATTGATCAGGAAACTGGCCGCCACGGTCAGGCCGAACACCACCGCCGACCAGGCGGCGGCGGCCCAGCGGCGCCGCGCCACGAAATAGAGGCCGCTGATCGCGGGCGTCAGTTTGATCCCCGCGACCGCGCCCACCAGGGTTCCCGACAGCCACCACCGGGAACTGCGGATCGCGATCATCACACCGAGCATCAGGAAGACATTGACCTGGCCGTAATCGATCGTGGTGCGTACCGGCTCGAACCAGAGGCCCACCGCCGTCCATGCCACCATCGCGGTACGCCACCGCGCTTCGCGCAGGGCGTCCCGTCCCAGCATCAGCTCGAACGCGATCCGCACCACCCAGTACAACGCCGCGACGATGGCGAACAGCCACAGCATCGCGACCACGGTGAAGGGCAGGAAGTGCAGCGGGAAGAACACCACCGCGGCGAACGGCGGGTACGTGAAGGGCAGCGGGAAATCCGGTGTCTTCTCGGCGTAGGTGAAATCGTAGAGATGGTCGGTGAGCAGGGCCGCCGACCCGTCGACGTAGACGTGCAGGTCGACCAGATTCATCCCGTTCGGGGTCAGCAGCATCCACAGCAGCCGCGCCAGTACGGTGATCCCGAGCGCCACCAGGGCCAGGCGAAACGGTACGAACCCCCGAATGTCGGTCCGGGCGCCGCTGGGCTGAGTCAATACACGAGCTTTCGAGTCGGTCCGGGCCGGCGGCCGGACCCGGTGCTGTTGGGCGCGTCGCCGGTTTTCCGGCCCGGAATACATTAACCCCACCGGTTTCCGGGCGGACGCGAGCCTTGCGCGCGCTCTGCGCGGTGGGCGGCAAACAGTGCGCACGGGGTCCGGTAACCATCGAGCAACCGATGAGTCACGAGTGCACATCCGCCTCATTTTTCACACCGGTCACTCCCGTTACCCGCTACTGTTCAGTAGCACAGCCAAATGGGGCTCGCAATCCCTACCCCGGTGCTGTACAACGCGCGTCAGTGTCCTTAGAGTGACCCCGAAACGACGGCTTTTCAGCGTCGCCCAGATGTACCCGAGGTAAGGACGGCTAGACCAGTGCTTCGCACCCGAGGATCGCGGATCGCAATGTCCGCGCTCGCCATGGCGGCGGGCGCCTCCCTCGTGGCGCCCGCGACGGCCGTCGCGGCTCCGGCCACCGAGGCGTCGGTGAGCAGCGTCCCGATGGTCCCCGAAGGGGTTCCCGTCGACGTTCTCGCCGCCCTGGCCCCGGCCATCATCAACGCACCGGCCCCGGCGGCCAAGGACATCGCCGCGCCGGGCAGCCCGCAGGAGGCCATCCTGTCCCAGGCCCGCGCGCTGCTGGCCGCGGTGAATCTGCCCCCGCAGATCAAATCCACGCTGGAACGGGTCATCACGTTCCTCGACGGCAGTGGCGGCGGTGGCCCCGAGATCCCCGAATCCGGGCCGGCGATCGCTCAGTTCCTCTACCCGACCATCGGTCAGGGTTGCATCGCCCCGTCCGGCGATTCGGTCGGTACGGCTCTCGCGGTGCCCGGTCCGGCGCAGCTGCCGCCGCCCGGTCCTGCCGCCGGCCAGACCGGTTTCGTGTTCACCGCGCTGGGCACCGAACGCCCGACGGCCGAACAGGCGCAGCCGATGACGGTGCAGTGGCGGAACCTGGACACCGGTGAGGCGGGCTCGCAGCCGCTGACCGATGCGGCCAAGATCAACCCGGACGGCCCGGCCACCCTGTCGGCCATCGCGAACACCGGCACCGGCCGTATCGTCGCGGTGATCGGCGGTGGACTCACCACTCAGGCCACCGAAACCGAGGCCCGCAGCTGCACTTTCATGCCGACCATCGGATTCTTCACCGTCGGCTGACCAGCGGCCCCGCCTCCGGCGGGTGGGCGGCACTCGAAACCCCGAGAGCCCTCCCTCCCGTCGGTCGGCCCGGATCGGGATCGCGGTCGCCGACCCATGGACGGCCGACCGCATAGCGCAAGCGCGAACAGTGGGTTAACCCACGTCTTCTTCCGAGGATGCGGCCGGCGCCGGAGCGTCGGCTCGTGGGTGCCGCGCCCGGCGCCCGGCTGTGGTAGACCGGGTTGATGGCGACTGTCGAGAGTTCGCGCGAGTCCGGCCTTCGGAGCCGGCGCTCGTCACGGTCGATTCTGTCGATCCGCTCCGAAGGGTCGATCCTGTCCATCGGCTCCGCGTATTCGATTCTGTCCATCGGAAGCGTGGGGTCGGTGCTGTCGATCGGGTCCATCGGATCGTTCGGCTCGGTGATCTCCAGCGGGTCCTTCCTGAGTCTCGGCTCGGCCCTGTCCGGCCTGTCCCGGTGGTCCCTGCTGTCGTGGATGGGCGATCACGCCAGTCCGGACACCCGTCCCGGCCTGCGCGTGGTAGCCGACGAACCCGATCTGCGGGAGTCCGCCACCTGCCACTGCCAGACCTGACATCGGCGTACTACGGTTCCCTGCCCACCGTCCGCCTATTCCGGATGGTGGGCGTCCGTGGCCGGGCCTCGTCCCGCGACGCCGGCGGCGACGCGATCCAATACCGCCCAGGCGCGATCCTGCGGGATGTCCTGGACGAGATACAGCTTCTTACCCGCTGCCGTGGCGGCGCCGACCGTGGCCAGGCCGGCTCGGCGTTGCCAGAAGGTCTGCCGCACATTCCAGCCGATGATGCCGGGTGCTTCGAGGCAGGTGCGTTCGCGGTCGAGGGAGCCGGAACGGACGACCAGCCAGGTGGGGGAGCCGGCCGTGGCGGGGACGACCGCGTGCCCTAGGCCGCGGTAGCGGTCCTCGGCGAGCAGTGCGCAGACCGGCGCCAAACCGGCCGGCAGCAGCCACCACCACACCGGGACCTGCCAGTCCGCCGCGGTCACGAGGAGCAGGACCCCCGCGGTGAGCGGAACAGGCCAGCAGGCGCGGACGTATCGGCGGCGCCGGGCGGCCGGACCGTGCCGGGTCAACGGGATATCGGCGAGAGCGGCCGGTCGTGGCGCTGTCGCGGAGGGGTTCGCGTTCCGGTGTGGACTCAGCAGCCGGGCCAGGGTTCGTTCTACCGCCGCGCGGGGGGATTGCGGCAGGATCTTCTGGCGCGGGTTCTCCCCGGTCATCACGGCTTCCAGTTGCGCGGCTCCGGCGAGACGCAGCAAGAGCGGTTCGCGGAGGGTGGCGCCGCGTAATCGTGCGGTATCGAGGGTGATCCGGCGCAGTGTGAACAGTCCGCGGCGGATCTGCAAGGTGTTGCCGTGATCGGTGACGCGGAGTCCGTAGTACGTAGCGAGGTAGTGCGCGCACGCCGCCACGCTGACGACGACCACCAGGGCGAGCAGCGTCGCGAGGCCGACCAGTAGCAGCGACAGGACCCCGAAACCGCGCACGGTGTCGACGGTGTCGTGGCCGATGCTGAGCTCGGCGGCACCGAATCCGAACTGGGCGGCCAGGCCGAGGGCCGAGGCGGCGATCGCGAAACCGGTCAGCGACAGCGGCGCGTACCGGACCCAGCCCGGCTGCCAGTGGCCGATCTCTGCACCCCGCTCGGCCGCGAGGACCTCCGGCCCGGTGCCCGGGCCGGAGGGGAGCCCGGCCGGAGCGGGATCGCCGGCAGCGGTAGGCAGGGTACGGGTATGGGCCAGCAGTTCGGCGCGCAGCGGCCGGACGTGTCCGGTGGCGAGTGCGTCCAGTTCGAATCGGTCGCCGGCCTCGGCTTCCTGGCCGGTGCCGATCACCACCACGGCCAGGCCGAGGATCCGGTGCAGCGGGTCGGCCTCGATATCCACCGACCGGATTCGCGCCCGCGGCACCGCCAGTCGTTTCCGCCGGATCAAACCGGTACGCAGTTCGACATGGGTCGGTCCGACCCGGTAGGTGGTGGTGAACCACAGGGTGAGCGCGTACGGGACCACGAATACCAGGCCCAGCAGACTGTAGAGCGGATTACCGGAACTGACGCCCAGGACGACCGCGCCGATCACGGCGGGGAGGAACTTCACGATCTCCTGGATCGGATGGACCAGCAGCATCCGGCGATCCAGGCGTAGCCACGGCTCGTCGTCGCCGGGAACGAGGGCCTCCGGCTCGGCGGCCGGGCCGGGCCCGCCCGCCGGACGCGGTCCCGTCATGTGGCGTCCCCGCGATGACGCGCCGCGATCTCGGTCAACCGGGTCACCGTCTGCTCGGCCACCGCGCGGTCCAGCAGGCTGATGTGCACCGCACCCGCGGACGAGGCCGTGGTCACCGTGACCGTCGACAGATCGAGGATGCGTTCCAACGGGCCGCGTTCGGTGTCCACGGTCTGCACCCGGGAGATCGGCGCGACCCGGCTCTCCTGGGTCAGCCAGCCCGATCGGGAGTAGACGGCGTCGTCGGTAACCTCCCAGCGGTGGACCCGATACCGCCATCGGGGCACCACGATCGCGGTGAGCGTGGCCGTCAGTACCGCGACCACCGCCACCGCCGCCTGCCACGTCCGGCGATCGGGGTCGAAGACGACCCACCCGAGCAATACGGCGAATACACCGAGCCACGACAGCACGATCTGCACGGTCCACAGTGCCTTCGCGCGCGGACTGGGCCGCCACGACGGATCGGCCAGAACATCGGGTAGGCGTGGCGGGCTGTCCGGCGACATATATTCATCGTCGCACGGCTCGACGTGCGGCCGGCCGGCCATCGATCGGCGACCATCGAGCACTTGCAGTGACATGAGCCCAGCCAGGTTTGCCGAGGCACATGCTCTCCACCCGTCCTTCCGGCCCCGCCGGATGGTCGATATCCGTGGTCGGGGCCCGCCCCCGGTTCTGGAGCGACGGAGCGACGGAGCGCAGCGACTGAGCGCGTGCAGCAGACAGTCCAGAGAACGGTGACCATTGAGCACTTGCAGTGATGTGAGCCTCCCCAAGCTGGTCAAGGCGCACGACAGCATGCACCTTCCGTCTATTCCGGATGGTCGATATCCGTGGTCGGGGCCCGCCCCCGATTCTGGACCGACGGAGCGAAGGAGCGCAGCGACTGAGCGGAGGAGGGAAGAATCGGGGTCACAGGGCCCCGACC
>NZ_JBFAHF010000035.1:0-77069 GCF_040654015.1 Nocardia sp. NPDC050799 | reverse complement strand
GCGAGTCTCGGCGGCTGAACGGCGGGACCGAGGGGGCCTCGACCCCGCGGCGCCGAAGGCGCCGCAAATAAACACAGCACCTTCGCGAGTGAGCCCACCGACCTCGCCTTCGCGAACGAGTGCCTTATGAAGGCTCGCCCGGTACCTCGGGGCGTAGCAGAAAGGCAGCGAACACGCGCCCGGGGCCGGGCGGACCGACCACAGTCCGACCGGCCCCGGGGCACTCCCTACATCGAGGCGATCAGGCGATCCACTCGCTCGTCCACCGAGCGGAACGGGTCCTTGCACAGCACGGTGCGCTGGGCCTGGTCGTTCAATTTGAGGTGAACCCAGTCGACCGTGAAGTCCCGGCCGGCCGCCTGGGCGGCGGTGATGAAATCACCGCGCAGTTTCGCCCGGGTGGTCTGCGGCGGGGTGTCGACAGCGGCGTCGACCGCGTCGTCCTCGGTGACCCGCTTGGCCAGACCTTTGCGCTGCAGCAGGTCGAAGACGCCGCGGCCGCGTTTGATGTCGTGGTAGGCCAAGTCCAGCTGGGCGATCTTGGGGTCGGACAGCTCCATGCTGTAGCGGTCCTGGTAGCGCTGGAACAGTTTGCGCTTGATCACCCAGTCGATCTCGGTGTCGATCTTGGCGAAATCCTGCGACTCCACCGCGTCCAGGGTGCGGCCCCACAGATCGACCACCTGATCGACCTGCGGATCACGGTCCCGGTTGCGCAGATGCTCCACGGCGCGGGCGTAGTACTCGCGCTGGATGTCGAGGGCGCTGGCCTGCCGGCCACCCGCCAGCCGCACCGGACGGCGGCCGGTGAGGTCGTGGCTGACCTCCCGGATGGCCCGGATGGGATTGTCCAGCGCGAAATCGCGGAACGACACCCCGGCTTCGATCATCTCCAGCACCAGCGCGGCGGTGCCGACCTTGAGCATGGTGGTGGTCTCGGCCATATTGGAATCGCCCACGATCACGTGCAGGCGCCGATATTTCTCGGCGTCGGCATGCGGCTCGTCCCGGGTGTTGATGATCGGACGCGAGCGGGTGGTCGCCGAGGAGACGCCCTCCCAGATGTGCTCGGCCCGCTGCGACAGGCAGAACGTGGCCGCCTTCGGCGTCTGCAGCACCTTGCCGGCCCCGCAGATCAACTGCCGGGTCACCAGGAACGGCAGCAGCACGTCGGAGATCCGGGAGAACTCGCCGGCCCGCACCACCAGGAAGTTCTCGTGGCAGCCGTAGGAGTTGCCCGCCGAATCGGTGTTGTTCTTGAACAGGTAGATGTCCCCGCCGATACCCTCCTCCGCGAGGCGCTGCTCGGCGTCGATGAGCAGCTCCTCCAGTACTCGCTCCCCGGCCCGGTCGTGAGTGACCAGCTGGACCAGGCTGTCGCATTCGGCGGTGGCGTACTCCGGATGCGAACCGACGTCGAGGTAGAGCCGGGCGCCGTTTCGCAGGAACACATTGGAGCTGCGCCCCCAGGAAACCACCCGGCGGAACAGATACCGGGCCACCTCGTCGGGGCTGAGCCGGCGGTGTCCGTGAAAGGTGCACGTCACACCGAATTCGGTCTCGATCCCCATAATTCGTCGCTGCACACTATCGAGGTTACAGCGCGGAGAGATTCCTGCGGGTCGGTGCGGAAAACCCGATGTATACGGCTTGGCAACGATTGGGCTGTGTTTATTGGCCCCGCCTCCGGCGGGGCGGGTCGGCGCCCTGTGACCCCGGTTCTTCACTCCGCCGCTCCAGAACCGGGGGCGGGCCCCGGCCACTGAGGCAGACCATCCAGACCGGGCAGAAGGCGTGTGCGGGCATACGCCACAATCAGCCTGGCCAGGCTCACCGCACTGTAAGTGCTCAATGGTCGCCGGTCTATGGACAGCTGACCGCGCATCACATCTCACGTAAACGGGTCGCGCACCGTTGTCGGTGCGCGACCCGCGAATCCTCGGCCGGCGCGGGGCCGGCCTGTTCAGTCCGGCTTTCCGCCGGTTTCCGGCTCCGCCGAGCCGGCCTCACCCGCCGAGCCCAGCAGCTCTTCGAGGGAGGCGCGACCGATCCGGCGGAACGCCCGCCGCGGCCGCGCGTGCTCCAGGGTGGCGACCTCCAGCGAGCCGACCCCGAGGGCCCGCTTGTCCTTGTCCGCGCCTTCGCTGGACTGCAACGCTTCCACCGCGACCCGGATCGCCCCGGCCAGGTCCAGGCCCGGCCGGTAGGACTCCTTCAGCGCGCTGACGATGGGTTCGGTGGTACCGCCCATCACCACGTATTCACGCTCGTCGACGATCGATCCGTCGAAGGTGATCCGGTAGAGGACCGATTCGGGCTCCTGCTCCGGATAGCTCACCTCGGCGACGCATATCTCCACCTCGTAGGGTTTGAGCTGATCGGTGAAGATCGAGCCCAGCGCCTGGGCGTAGGCGTTGGCCAGCGCCCGGCCGGTGACATCGCGGCGATCGTACTGGTAGCCGCGCAGATCGGCCTGCAGGATGCCGCCCCGGCGCAGGTTCTCGAATTCGTTGTATTTACCGACGGCGGCGAAACCGGTCCGGTCGTAGAGTTCGCTGACCTTGTGCAGGGTCGCCGACGGATTCTCCGCCACGAACACCACGCCCTCGGCGTAGGCGAGCACCACGACACTGCGGCCCCGGGCGATACCTTTGCGCGCGAGCTCGGTCTTGTCGCGCATGATCTGCTCGGCGGACGCATACAGCGGCAGGGTCATGCCCGGGCGCTCCCTTCCTCTGCGGCCTGACGGTCGGCGGCGATACCGCGCGCGATCTCCTCGAGCCGGGATTCGGCCACCTCGGCGGCGCCCTCGTCATCGATCAGGATCGCGGTCGGGTAGATCCCGCGCAGCAGATCCGGCCCGCCGGTGGCGGTATCGTCGTCGGACGCGTCCACCAGGGCCTCGACCGCGATCCGCAGGGCGCGGTCGGCGTCGATCCCCTTGGTGTACAGCTTCTTCAGCGAGGTCCGCGCGAACATGGAGCCGGAGCCGACGGCGGTGAAACCGAACCGCTCCTCGCTGCGCCCGCCCACCACGTCGTAGGAGACAATGCGCCCGGCCCGGTCCGGATCGGTGGCCTGCTGGTCGTAGCCGACCAGCAGCGGCACCACCGCCAGGCCCTGCAGGGCGGCCGGCAGGTTGTCGCGCACCATCTTCGACAGTTTGTTGGCCTTGCCGTCGAAGGTGAGGGAAACGCCTTCGATCTTCTCGTAGTGCTCGAGTTCCACCGCGAACAGGCGGACCAGTTCGATGGCCATGCCCACGGTCCCGGCGATACCGGTCGCCGAGTAGGTATCGGTGATATGGACCTTCTCCACATCGCGACCCGCCAGCAGATTGCCCTGGGTGGAGCGCCGGTCACCGGCGATCAGGACACCGCCGCGATAGGACACCGCGACCACGGTGGTCCCGTGCGGTGCGATATCCCCCGCGGCACCGCCGCCGGGGTTTCCGGCGGCGGTGGGCTGGCTCAGGGCGTCGAATCCGCTACCCGGCAGGAGATCCGGGGCGTGTTGACGCAGATGTTCGGAAAAGGACGAGAGGGCGTACCCCAGTTGGAGACGCAAGGGGTCACCTGCGGTCACTGGCCACCTTTCTGCACGTAGGCACGAACGAAGTCTTCGGCGTTCTCTTCGAGCACATCGTCGATCTCGTCGAGCAGGTCGTCGGTGTCCTCCGCCAGCTTCTCGCGCCGCTCCTGACCCGCGGCGTCTACGCCGTCGACGCCTTCGTCATCGTCGCCGCCCCCGGCGCGTTTGGTCTGCTCTTGTGCCATCGCAGCCGACCTCCTCTGTTTCCACCGACCGGCCGCGCTCGCGTACCGGACGAATCGTGAGCACCCCTGTGCTCGTTCTTCAACACTACCCAGCCGGGACGACACGTAGTCGGATTACGTCCCACCCCGGTGGCCGCGACCTCCGTGGGCCTTCCGGTGAACACTCAGGTGGTGAGCTGTCGCACCAGGTCAGCGGCGGTATCGACCCCGTCGAGAAGTTTCCCGACATGCGCTTTGGTGCCGCGGCGGGGCTCCAGCGTGGGAATGCGGACCAGCGAATCACCACCCAGGTCGAAGATCACCGAGTCCCAGCTCGCGGCGGCGATATCGGCGCCGAACCGGCGCAGGCATTCCCCGCGGAAGTAGGCCCGGGTATCGGTGGGCGGTTCGGTCATGGCGTCGAGCACCTGCTGTTCGGTGACGAGCCGTTTCATGGACCCGCGCGCCACCAGCCGGTTGTACAGGCCCTTGTCCAGGCGCACATCCGAGTACTGCAGATCCATCAGATGCAGTTTCGGCGCCGCCCAGCCCAGGCCCTCGCGGCTGCGCATCCCTTCGAGCAGGCGCAGCTTGGCCGGCCAGTCCAGCAGGTCGGCGCATTCCATCGGGTCGCGTTCCAGCAGGTCCAGCACCATCGACCAGTTGTCGAGCACATCGCGCACCCGCTCGTCGTCGTTGCCCTGCTCCTCGACGAACTTCGCGACCCGTTCGTGGTAGAGCCGCTGGATCGCCAGGCCGGTGAGTTCCCGGCCGTCGGCCAGGGCGACCGTGGCGCGGAGAGTGGGGTCGTGGCTGATGGCGTGGACCGCGGTGACCGGGCGGGCCAATTGCAGATCGGACAGATCGGCGCCGGATTCGATCAGGTCCAGCACCAGCGCGGTGGTGCCGACCTTCAGGTAGGTCGACATCTCGGCCAGATTGGCGTCCCCGATGATGACGTGTAGCCGGCGATACTTGTCGGCGTCGGCGTGCGGTTCGTCGCGGGTGTTGATGATGCCCCGTTTGAGCGTGGTCTCCAGCCCCACCTCGACCTCGATGTAGTCCGAGCGCTGGGAGAGCTGGTACCCCGCGTTGTCGCCGGACTGCCCGAGCCCGACCCGGCCGGACCCGCAGATCACCTGCCGCGAGGCGAAGAACGGCGTGAGCCCGAGAATCACCGCGTTGAACGGGGTTTCGCGGCTCATCAGATAGTTCTCGTGGGTGCCGTAGGAGGCGCCCTTACCGTCGACATTGTTCTTGTACAGCTGCATCCGGGGTGCGCCGGGAACGCTGGACGCGTGCCGCGCGGCCGCCTCCATCACCCGTTCCCCGGCCTTGTCCCAGATCACCGCGTCCAGCGGATCGGTGACCTCCGGCGCGGAATACTCCGGATGCGCGTGGTCGACGTAGAGGCGGGCGCCGTTGGTGAGGATCATATTCGCCGCGCCCACCTCGTCGGCGTCGATCACCGGCGCCGGACCGTTCATCCGGCTCAGATCGAAACCACGGGCATCGCGCAGGGGCGACTCGACCTCGTAGTCCCATCGGGTGCGCTTGGCGCGCGGCACCCCCTCGGCCGCGGCATAGGCCAGAACCGCCTGGGTAGAGGTGAGGATCGGGTTGGCCGACGGCTCGGTGGGGGTGGAGATCCCGTATTCGACCTCGATACCGATGATGCGCTGCATGGGTTCGAGCGTAGGCGACGGACGGCGAATCATCCGTCGAGTGGTACTTCCGGCCGATGCCGTGGCGTAGCCCGCGACCACATGCTCTGACCATGACCCGCACCGTCGCCGACCCCCTCGTCCCCGGACCGAATCCGCCGCGCCCGCCCCGGCTCGCGGCACTGGATGTGCTGCGCGGAATCGCCATTCTGGGCACGCTGGGCACGAATGTCTGGATCCTGACCGACCCCGAGGGCCTGAGCGGATATCTGCACCGGATCTCGATGTCCCCCACCGACGGCTGGATGTGGGCCGAGAAGGTGCTGCAACAACTGGCCCAGGGCAAATTCTTGGGTCTGCTCACGGTGATGTTCGGTATCGGCCTGGCCATCCAGCAGACCTCGGCCCGCCGGGCCGGCCGCCCCTGGCCGGGCGGATACCCCTGGCGCGCCGCACTGCTGTTCCTCGACGGCCTGCTCAACTTCCTCCTGATCGCCGAATTCGACGTACTCATGGGGTACGCCGTAACGGCGGCGATCGTCGCGTTCCTGCTCACGCGCAGCGGGCGGGCACAGGGCCGGTGGCTCTACGCGATGCTCGGCGTGCACCTCACCCTGATCGCGCTCTACGCCGTCTCGCTGGTCCTGACGGAGCCCGCCGCGCCACGGGAGCGGACGCCGCTGTCCCCGAACCCGTACGCCGACGGCTCGTTCTGGGATCTGGTGCAGTTCCGGGCCGAGCACGCACTGGCGTTCCGCGCGGAAACGATCGTCATCCTGCCGCTGTCGATCGTGCTGTTCCTGGTGGGCGCTCGTCTGTTCCACGCCGGTGTGTTCCGGCCCGAAGGAGCGCGCCTGCGGCGCCGACTCCTGCTCGTGGGTTTCGGCGTGGCCGCGCCGATCGATCTGCTGGCCGGTCTGGCCGGCGGCGGCGACCTCGTGCTGATCACCCGCTATGTGGTGGCGCCGGTGGTCTCGCTGGGCATCCTGGCGCTGGTCGCCGAGTTCTCTGTGCGCCGCACCCGCACCGGTTTCGCCGGACGCCGGCTGAGCGAGATCGGCCGGGCCGCGCTGAGCTGCTACATCCTGCAGAACCTGGTGGCGTCGATCCTCTGTTACGGCTGGGGGTTCGGGCTGGCCGCGCGGTTCGCCCCGGAAGCCCGGGTGCCGTTCACCGTCGCTGTCTACGTGACCGTGTGCGCGGTGATCGCACTGTTCGCGCACTGCTGGCTGCGCCGGTTCGAACGCGGTCCGGTGGAGTGGCTGTGGCATTCGAGCTACCGGCTCCTGAATCGGGCATAGCCGCCGTGCTGCGCTGATACGCCTGCCACAGTGAGCAGACACACCCGGTCGCGGTACCGCTCCCCGCCCGGGTAGCTGCCACCATTGACCCGGCCGTAACGGCAGACGAACGGCCCGTGTACCCGGGCCGGGACCGCAGCTTCGACGGAGGACACGATGGGGACCGACAGCACCGGCGACGAGCCCGGCGCACCCGCCGTACCGAGTGCGGAGGGCGATACCGGCACCCGCGGCCGGGTCCGGCGTCGTATCCGTATCTGGGCCGGCCCGATCGTGGTGGTCACGCTGCTGATGGCCCTGCTTTCGACGATGTATCTGGGCTATGTCGTCGATCCGGAGAAGAATCTGCACGATTTCCCGATCGCGCTGGTAAACCAGGACGACGGCGA
Source organism: Nocardia sp. NPDC050799 (assembly GCF_040654015.1). NCBI lineage: Bacteria > Bacillati > Actinomycetota > Actinomycetes > Mycobacteriales > Nocardiaceae > Nocardia > Nocardia sp. NPDC050799. Next base: position 69,960 of record NZ_JBFAHF010000035.1, on the reverse strand, counting down.
TATCCGCGACGGACAGCAGATAGATATCGGTGATCAGATCACCTCGGCGCTCACCGAGCGCGTCCCGGCGGACAAGGTCGATCTGCGGGTCACCGGCATCGGCGAGGCCCAGCGCCTCCTCGACAACGGTGAGGTTTACGGCGCGATCATCCTGCCCAGCGATCTGTCCAAACGACTGTCGATACTGGGTGCGGGCAGTGTGGTGCCCGGCGATATCCAGCAGCCGGTGATCACCGTCGTGACCAATCCGCGTACCGGGACCTTCGCCACCCAGATCACCCAGATCATCGCCCGGCAGGCGCTTACGCAGGTGAACGCCGAGGTCGGCAAACAACTCACGGCAACGGTCGACAGCGAACTGAGCTCCGGCCCCGGTGGCGGCACCCAGCTCTCCGGCGCGTCCCGGCTGATGCTGGCCGAACCGATCGATGTGCTCATCGAGCAATACCGGCCGCTGCCGGACGGGACCGGGCAGGGCCTGTCCGCGTTCTTCTACACCCTGCTGATCGTGCTGGCCGGTTTCACCGGCGCCATGATCGTGCACACCATGGTGGATTCGGCGCTGGGTTTCGTTCCCACCGAATACGGGCCGTGGTTCGTGCACCATCCGACCGCCCCGCATTCCCGGGTCCGCACCCTGCTGCTGAAGTGGGGGGTGATGGGCGTGGTGGCACCCATCGCCTCCGGGTTGTTCGTCGGTATCGCCGCCCTGCTCGACGTCCCACTCGAACACGGCCTGGCGCTGTTCCTCTTCGGCACCCTGGCGATCCTCGCGGTCGGGGTCACGGCGCTGTCCGTACTCGCGGTGTTCGGGTCGGCCGGTCTGCTGATCAACCTGATCCTGTTCATCGTGCTCGGACTGCCCTCGGCCGGCGCCACCATCCCGCTGGACGCCACCCCGCGCTACATGGCCTGGCTGGCCGCCTTCGAACCGATGCACCAGATCTACCTGGGTATCCGCGCCATCCTGTACTTCGACGCCCACGGCAACCCCGGACTGGCGCGAGGGGTCTGGATGAGCCTGGCCGGGCTGGCCATCGGCCTGGTTCTCGGTCTCGTCTTCACGATCCTCTACGACCGCAAGGGCCTGGAGCGCCGCAGCAGCCGCTGAGCGTCGGCGCAGCCGCTGAGCGTCGGCGCCACCGGCCGGACTGCGCAAGATCGGTCAAGCGCACCTGCCGGCCGACCCGCCAGACTCGACGGGTGAGCAACCGACGGGACCGACTGCGGGAACTGCTGGACGCCGTTCTCGACGAAGACAACACCACGCTCGGGCAGATGGCCGCCGGCGCGTACGCCTCGCGGTACCACTTCGCCCGGCAGTTCAGTCACGGTACCGGCGAGTCCCCGGTGGGCCTGCGGCGGCGGGTGCTGCTGGAGCGCGCGTGCTGGCAGCTCGGCGGCGGCGCGGCGGTCACCGAGGTGGCCTTCGCCGCGGGCTACGACACGGTGGAGGGGTTCAGCAGGGCGTTCACCCGCGCGTTCGGCCACCCACCGAGCGCGACCCCGCCGCTGACGGGCCGGACACCGCGCTGGCTGCCCGCGGCGAACGGAATCCACTTTCATCCGCCCATGTCGCTGTGGGTGGAGGGTGAACCGAGAGGACGATCCGATATGGACCCGACCGCGCTGCTCCTGCACCACGACCTCGAGGACACCGCCCTCCTGGTGAAGGCGGCCACCGGGTTGACCGACGAGCAGTACCGGAGGCCCCGGGGCAGCACCGGGACCGTTCTGCCCTGGGACGGTCCCGAGGACTCGGTCGCCGCGGTACTGCACCATCTGATCCGCAGCAAGGAGGTCTGGCTGGCCTCGATCGAGGGAGCCGACACCCCGGCGGCGGGCGGCGACGACCCGGCCGCGCTCACGGCCCGCCTCGCGGCGGTGGCCCCCCGGTGGCTGGATACGGTCCGCGAGATCGATCGACGCGGCGGCTGGGGCGACATCCTGATCGATGCCCTGTGCGAGCCGCCGGAGAGTTTCGTCCTCGGCAGCGTGATCGCACATGTGCTCACCTACTCCGCGTATCGCCGCCAGCTGGTGCGGTACTGGATACGCGGCACATCACCCGATGATGCAGTCGGTTGGGGCGACCCGATCGACTGGCTGCGAAGGAGAGAATGAATGGCCATCCCGGCAACCGAACCTCGGACCATCTACTACACGGCGAGCAGCCTCGACGGCTTCATCGCTACCCCCGACCACTCCCTGGACTGGCTATTGTCCCGGGAGGCCGACAACGACAACGGTCCCATGGGGATGACCGCGTTCATGGCCGGTGTCGGCGCGATCGTCATGGGCGCCAACACCTACCAGTGGCTACTCGACAACGAGAGTGCACAACCGTGGCCCTACGAGGTCGCGACCTGGGTCTGCACCCATCGTGAGTTCGCCCCGCGCACCGACGGCGATGTGCGTTTCACCCAGGACCCGGTAGAACTCGTCCACAAGTCGATGACCGAGGTGGCGGCCGGTAAGAACCTATGGGTCGTCGGCGGCGGCGAACTCGCGGGACAGTTCGCCGATCGCGGACTGCTCGACGAGGTGATCGTCTCGATCGCCCCGGTGACCCTGGGCGCGGGCGCGCCGCTGCTGCCACGGCGGCTGGAGCTGCGGGTCGACGAGGTGGCGGGTAACGGGGAATTCGCCTGTGCGCGCTACACGGTGGTCACACCGAACGGATGACCCGGCGGCGGTGCGGTCGTCCGGGGGGCGACCGCACCGCTGCCACAGCGAACGCGGACGGTACGCGGAAAGTGCACGGGCGGAGGTATGCCTATCCGGAGGAAACCGAGGCCGTCCACGAAGCGAAGGCACTGGGATTGCGGGTTTGCAGCAGGACTTGTCCGGGCCCGACGAAATCGAAGACCAGGCCTTCACCCGATTTGAGCGATTGCAGCGAGCGGCCGGAGACCGCGCGCCGGATGGTGAACCGGATGGACAGATCGTAGGCGACCACATGCCCGGTATCGATGGTGACCGGCTCGCCGGGCACCAGATCGATGACATCGATGGCCCCGAACACGCCGACCACGACTTCGCCCTGGCCCGACGCGCGCAGGCCGAAGCCACCCTCGCCACCGAACAGGTTGGCGAAACCACCCCATTTGCTCTCCACCTGAACACCGGTCGAATTCGCGATCCAGCCCCCGCGGCTGATGAAATACGGCCGGTCCGGGACGATCTGCAGGGCCAGCATGTCCCCGGGCAGCGACGGCGCCACATCCACCCAGCCACCCTGCTGCGGCGCGGTGAAGGTGGAGACGAAAAACGATTCGCCCGACAGCATCGACCGCTTCAGACCGGCCAAAATGCCGCCCTCGGCCTTGGCCTCCAGGCTTACTCCCGCCGAATGCGCCACCATGGCACCGGATTCCACACGGACCGGCTCACCACCCGCGAGGACACACCGGGCAACCGTCGACGACGGGTTGTGCCGCAGTTCAACTTTCATGAGCCGACACTACCGCCACGGAGGGTGCGGCCGTACGGACCGATGACAGTCCGTACCGGTACCGTACGCCCGCTTCCCGGGCCGTAGCGGTGGACGATCACCGCCATCTCCGCGCGCCGAACAGCAGACCGGCCCTCGACCGCCGGGCACTGAATGCCGGAGTGTGCCAGTGCTCTCGGGCGCCGGATCCGTCCGCCACCCGATCTCGCTATGCCCCGGCAAACCGACGCGGACTCAGTCCAGCGAATCCAGAGCATCCGCATCCCGGGCGATGATCGCACGCCCGGCGGTGAACACGAGGGGACGCTGGATGAGCCGCGGATGCTCGGCCAGCGCTTCGAGCCAGCGGTCCCGGTCCGCCTCGGTCCGGCCCCAACCGGCCATTCCCAGTTCCTTCGCGATGTCCTCACCGGTGCGCGTGATATCCCACGGCTGCGCGCCGAGCCGGTCGAGCGCCGCGCGGAGCTCCGCGACGGTGGGCGGCTCGTCGAGATACCGGCGGACCGAATACTCGATTCCGGCGGCGTCCAGATGTGCCACGGCGGCCCGGCTCTTACTGCAGCGCGGGTTGTGCCAGATCTCGGTCTCCGGAGTACTCATGGTGGTGAGCGTAGCCCGCTACAGGTGCATCCATTCCGGCCACACCTGCGACCACGGGCGCCGGGGCTGCGCGCATTTCCAGAGCGTCACATCACGGGTGTTACCCAGGAAGCCGAGCCGGGTGTCGACGTGGCCGATCGGCTCCAGGGTCGCGAACTGCGCGCGCAACAGGTCCTCGTCGCCGCCCACACACACCAGGGTGGTGGCCGAGTCGGCGGGTGCACCGAAATATCCGAACCCCCGCGAGGGGCTGTGCACCTCCGGCAGCTGTGTACGCGCCAGCTGATCCAATGCACCCGCCTGCCAGTAGCTCTCCGTGATCACCGCCGAATGGGACCGCTCTCCGGGGGTCAGCGACCGATGCGCGGTCACCACCGCGTCCGCGAGTTCGGTCCAGCCGAATTCGCCGTACAGCCCGATGTTCAAGGCGGCCTCGGTATCGTTCGCGGGCGGGGCGATCTCGGCCGGGTCCTGCCAAGGCGTGGAGCCCAGAATCAGTGCGAGCGATACCGCCACCAGTGCCGCGCCCGACCCCAGAAGTACACGCCGGCGCCGGGCCGACTCGGCGCGCCCCACCGCCGCCGCCAGGGCGACCGCACCGGCCGCGAACACCACCCCGTACATCCCGGCCAGGTAGTAGACACGGCCACCGGAGACGAGGAACACCGCGAGCAGCAGCACCGTGGTCACGCCGAGGAAGCGGTACGGGCGCAGCGATTCGTGCCGCAGCAGCGCCCACAGGCCGTAGCACAGCAACACCGCGCCCAGCGCTCCCGCGAGCAGTACGGCCAAGGGCACGAAGGTCACCGGGCCGCCGGAGTACTGCTGTTCCTCGCGTACCACCGCGCCCAGACCCAACTGGGGCCACCCGTGCCGGGCCTGCCAGAACAGCGAAGGCACCGACACCAACAGCACGATCAGCCCGCCCGCCCACAGCAGCGGCCGGCGCACCAGTTCCCGGGGACCGAAGACCAGTGAACTCGCCACCACCGCGATCCAGAAGAACGGGATCAGCCATTTGACCTGCATATCGAGTGCGGTGACCGCGGCGGCGGCCAGCAGCAGCCCGTCGCGGCGGGTACGCACCCAGCGCACCACCAGCCAGGTGATCAGGACCCACAGGGCGGAGTCGATCGCGTTGGTGGACAGGTTCTTGGCCTGCATGAGCAGGAACGGCGAGGTCGCGTAGCCCACGGCGGTAAGGACTTGGGCGCCGCGACCGCCCCCGAACTCCCGCGCGACGAGTGCGCTGACCACTATCGCGACCACCGTCAAGAGGATCGCGGGCAGCCGCAGCGCCACCAGCGAACCCGGCGCGACGGTATCCCCCAGCGCCGCCAGCAGGGGCAGCGCCGGGCCCTGATCGGCATAGCCGAACGACAGCCGCCGGCCCGCGGCCAGGAAGTACAGTTCGTCGCCGAAATAGCCGTAGCGGGTGGCCGAGAGCACCAGGACGACGGCGGCCACGGCCGCCACACCGAGGACGGGGGCGGTGGCGAAGGGTCGGTCGGCATGCGTATCGGGCCGTGGCGGGACGGAATCGGTCATCGTGGTCACGGGGTGCTCCTGGGTTTCGTGAACCTGGCCCTCGGAACATATCCGCGACCGTGCCGCGTCGGCGTCCCCCTATCGGTGGAATCCCGCCGGACGCATGGTGTACCCGCCGTACGCCCCCGGATGGACCCCGGCGACGCGACACTCCCCCCGAAGGACCCCGGCAGCGACGCTGGGGGCCCGGCAACGACCGAGGCCGCACCCCCAGGGGAGCGCGGCCTCGGTGACTGTGCCGGTTACAGGTACTGGCCGGTGTTCGACTCGGTGTCGATCGCCCGGCTGGCACTGGCGTTCTTGCCGGTGACCAGCGTGCGGATGTAGACGATCCGCTCGCCCTTCTTACCCGAGATACGGGCCCAGTCATCCGGATTCGTGGTGTTGGGCAGGTCCTCGTTCTCGGAGAACTCGTCCACGATCGAATCGTAGAGATGCTGGATCCGCAGACCCGGGTTACCGGTGTCGAGCACCGCCTTGATGGCGTACTTCTTGGACCGGTCCACGATGTTCTGGATCATGGCGCCGGAGTTGAAGTCCTTGAAGTACAGGACCTCCTTGTCGCCGTTGGCGTAGGTGACCTCCAGGAAACGGTTGTCCTCGCTCTCGGCGTACATCCGGTCCACCACCCGCTCGATCATCGCGCGGACGCAGGCCACCTTGTCGCCCTTGAACTCCTCCAGATCGTCGGCGTGCAGCGGCAGCCCCTCGGTGAGGTACTTGGAGAAGATGTCCTGCGCGGATTCGGCGTCCGGCCGCTCGATCTTGATCTTCACGTCCAGCCGGCCGGGCCGCAGGATCGCGGGATCGATCATGTCCTCACGGTTGGAGGCGCCGATGACGATGACGTTCTCCAGCCCCTCCACACCGTCGATCTCGCTCAGCAGCTGCGGCACCACGGTGGTCTCCACATCCGAGGAGACACCGGAACCGCGGGTCCGGAAGATCGAGTCCATCTCGTCGAAGAACACGATCACCGGCGTCCCTTCCGACGCCTTCTCCCGGGCCCGCTGGAAGATGATCCGGATATGGCGTTCGGTCTCACCGACGAACTTGTTCAGCAGCTCGGGGCCCTTGATGTTCAGGAAGTAGGACTTCGCCTCCTTGGCGTCCTCACCCCGCGCCTCGGCGATCTTCTTGGCCAGCGAGTTCGCCACCGCCTTGGCGATCAGCGTCTTACCGCAGCCGGGCGGACCGTAGAGCAACACACCCTTGGGCGGGCGCAGCGCGTACTCGCGGAAGAGATCCTTGTGCAGGAACGGCAGCTCCACGGCATCGCGAATCTGCTCGATCTGACGGCCCAGACCACCGATGTCCTCGTACCCGACATCGGGGACCTCCTCCAGCACCAGATCCTCGACCTCGGCCTTGGGGATGCGTTCGAACGCGAACCCGGCCTTCGTATCGACCAGCAGGGAGTCACCGGGCCGCAGCTTGCGGATCGGCGAGTCCGGATCGTCCAGATCGTCGGCCTCGGCGAGTCTGGACAGCGGGCCGGACAGCCAGACCACCCGCTCCTCGTCGGCATGCCCCACGACCAGCGCGCGGCGGCCGCCGTCGAGGATCTCCCGCAGCGTGCCGATCTCCCCGATCGCGTCGAACATCCCGGCCTCGACCACTGTCAGCGCCTCGTTGAGGCGGACGGTCTGGCCGTAGGCCAGGGTCGCGGTGTCGATGTTCGGCGAGCAGGTCAATCGCATCTTGCGGCCGGAGGTGAACACGTCGACGGTCTGATCCTCGTACACCCCGATCAGAATCCCGTAACCGCTCGGTGGCTGACCGAGCCGGTCGACCTCCTCACGCAACGCGACGAGTTGCTGCCGCGCTTCTTTCAGGGTATCCATCAGCTTGGTGTTGCGAATGGTCAGCGAATCGATACGGGCTTCCAATTCCCGTGAGCGATCCGGCGAGTCGGCGAGTTGCCTCCGGAGTGCAGCCGCTTCGGCGCGTACTGCCTCGAGTTCTCTCCAGGCCGCCGAATCCGAATTCTCGATGGGGCTCATGTGCTGCTCCTCCCAGTCCCGGTCTATCAACGCTACCGGGCGCGGCCCGTTTGCGCTGTCCGACACGATTTCGTCGTGATCACATCTGGTCCGCGGCCATCTGCAGGTCACACCATGTTAGCCTCCCCTAACCCAACTATGGTGGGCATGCTCACCGACTAGCCGAAAGGTTGCCAGATATGCAACTTCCCGCACGGACACGGCGATTGTCCCGCGTCGCGGCGGCTACCGCCGCGGCCGCCGCCCTGGCGCTGGGCCTCACGGCCTGCGGGTCCGACGACGACGGCGGCGATCCTGCCGCCACCGGCAGTGTCGCGGCCACCACCAGCGCCGCGGCGCACGACCACGGGGACGATCACGACCACGGCGACACCGCGCCCGCGCCCACCGCGCAGAGCCTACAGTCCAACCTCGAGCAGATCACAAACCCGGATGTCCCGGTGGACGAGAAGGTGAAGCTGATCGACGACGGCGAGAACCGGCGGGACCTGCTCGAGCAGCTCAATGCCGCCCTGCAGACCTATCGCGGGATCACCTTCCAGGTCGGCGAGGTCACCGTGGCCGGGGAGACCGCCACCGGGCAGACCACCATCACCAGCCCCTCCGGTCAGAGCGCACCGCCGATGCCGCTGACCTGGGAACACGACGACGGCACCTGGAAACTGTCCGATGCCGGCGCGTGCGTACTGTTCGGCTTCGCGCAGATCCCCTGCGCCCCGGCCTAGGCGCGCCCGCGGGACCCCGCGCCGGCTGCCCGGTGCGTGGTCCCGCGTCGCCCCGAAACTCCCGCTCAGCCCTTCGACGGCCGGCGCTGTGGTTTCGGGGTGACCACCCCCTCGGCGAGCCGCCGCGCGCTCACCAGGAAGGCCGTATGGCCCTGCATCCGGTGCTCGGGACGCACCGCCAGGCCCACCACGTGCCAGCCGCGGACCATCGACTCCCAGGACCGCGGTTCGGTCCAGCACTGCTGCTCGCGCAGCGCCTCCACCAGCCTGGAGAGCTGGGTAACCGTCGCGACGTAGACCATCAGCACCCCGCCGGGCACGAGGGCCCGCGATACGGCCGGTAGCGCGTCCCACGGCGCGAGCATGTCCAGCACCACACGGTCCACCCGCTCCCCCTCGTAATCGGCCACATCGCCGACGGTGAGCTGCCAGTTCGCAGGCCGTTCGCCGAAGAAACGCTCCACATTGCGGACGGCGTGCTCGGCGTGGTCCTCGCGGATCTCGTAGGACACGACCGCCCCGTCCGATCCCACCGCGCGCAGCAGTGAGCAGGTCAGCGCACCCGATCCCGCCCCCGCCTCCAGTACGCGGGCGCCGGGGAACATATCGCCCTCGTGCACGATCTGCGCGGCATCCTTCGGGTAGATCACCGCCGCCCCGCGCGGCATGGACATCACGTAATCGGTCAGCAGCGGGCGCAGGGCCAGATACGGCGTGCCGTTGTTGGAGTGCGCGAGGGTGCCCTCGTCGGCGCCGATCAGGTCGTCGTGGGCGATGGCGCCGCGGTGGGTGTGGAACTGTTTACCCGGTTCCAGCAGCACCGTGTACAGCCTGCCCTTGGCGTCGGTCAGCTGCACGCGGTCGCCGACGACGAATGGCCCGGTCCGTCTGGCCGTCATGGATCTCCGTTCACAATGCGGACTGCGCCCGGGCCGATCACCGGGGCGCGGCACCGTGTCGGTGCCGCCGGATAGCCTGCCAGGTATGTCAGCGCCACCGAGCACGCCCCCGGCCGGTTCCGGCCTCGAGCCGGCACCCGCCTCCGCCCGACCGGCGTTGTCCCCTTCGCGTGCAGCCGATTTCAAACAGTGCCCGCTGAAGTACCGGCTCCGCACCATCGACCGCATTCCCGAGCCACCGAGCCGCCAGGCGGTGCGCGGCACCGTCGTGCACGCCGTCCTCGAAGATCTCTATACCCTGCCGGCCGCCGAGCGCGATCCCGAGCACGCGACCGCGCTGGCCGAACCGGCCTGGACCCGGGTGCTGGCCGAACGCCCCGAAGCGGCCGAACTCCTCGCCGCCGGGCTCGACGTCGCGTCCTTCCTCGACGAGGTCCGCGCCCTGGTGCGCACCTACTACCGGCTGGAGGACCCCCGCCGCTTCGAACCCGAATCCTGCGAGACCCGGCTCGAGGTCCGGCTGCCCGACGGCGCCCCGCTGCGCGGTTTCGTGGACCGGATCGACGTGGCGCCCACCGGGGAACTGCGAGTGGTGGACTACAAGACCGGCCGCGCGCCGGGACCCACGCAGGAGACGCGGGCGCTGTTCCAGCTGAAGTTCTACGCACTCATGCTGCTGCGCACCCGCGGCGTGGTTCCCACCCAGCTGCGGTTGATCTACCTGGCCGACGCCGAACTGCTCACCTACACCCCCGACGAGGACGAACTCCTCCGCTTCGAACGCACCCTCACCGCCCTGTGGGGCGCGGTGCGCGCAGCCGGCCGGACCGGAGATTTTCCACCGAATCCGAGTTGGCTGTGTGATTACTGCGCCTACAAAAGCCTGTGCCCGGCATTCGACGGAACGCCCCCGCCCTACCCCGGCTGGCCCGCGGACGACGAACCCCCGGCCGAATCCTTCGCCGAATCGGTATCGGAATGAGACTGTATATATTGCCCCGCCTCCGGCGGGGCGAGTCGGGGCCCTGTGACCCCGGTTCTTCACTCCGCCGCTCAGTCGCTACGCTCCTTCGCTCTGTCGCTCCAGAACCGGGGGCGGGCCCCGACCACTGAGGCCGACCATTCGAGGAAGACAGAAGGGCGCGTACAGATGTGCGCCCTGCCCGGCCCGCGTAGCTCACAGCAGCGTGATCAGGCCCACCACGCCACAGGTCACGGGCCTCTCGGCGCCGAGATGTGAACCTCGGCGCCGAGTCGGGGACAGACCGCGTTACACCGGCTGATTCAGAAGGCGCGGCAGGAGCGGATATCGGTGGCCAGGATGGCCCGGGCGCCCAGTTCCGCCAGTTGATCCATCAGCTCGTTGCCCTTCTTCCGCGGCACCAGCGCCCGGACCGCCACCCAGCCGGGGTCGGCCAGCGGGGCGACCGTCGGGGATTCCAGGCCCGGGGTCAGTTCGGCGGCGCGTTCCAGCAAGCTCTTCGGGCAGTCGTAATCGAGCATCAGATACTGCTGAGCGAACACCACGCCCTTGACCCTGGCGACCAGCTGGTTACGCGCCCGTTCGCGCTGGTCGGAGCCGGCCCGTTCGATCAGCACGGCCTCGGAATCGCACAGCGATTCGCCGAAGGCGACCAGATTGTGCTGACGCAGGGTCCGGCCGGAGCCGACCACATCGGCGATCGCGTCGGCCACCCCGAGCTGGATCGAGATCTCGACGGCCCCGTCGAGCCGGATCACCTCGGCTTCGATCCCGCGGCGCGACAGATCGGCCAGCACCAGGTTGGGGTAGGAGGTGGCGATCCGCTTGTCCTGCAGATCCTCGACCTTCCAGTCCTGGCCCTGCGGTGCGGCGTAGCGGAAAGTCGAACCGCCGAATCCGAGCGAGAGTCGTTCGTGCACGGGTGCGCCCGAATCCAGCGACAGATCACGGCCGGTGATCCCCAGGTCGAGTTCGCCGGAGCCGACGTAGATGGCGATGTCCTTGGGCCGCAGGAAGAAGAACTCCACCTGGTTGGCCGGATCGAGCACGGTGAGATCGCGGGAGTCGGTGCGTTTGCGGTAGCCGGCCTCGGTGAGGATGGCGACCGCGGATTCGGAGAGTGCGCCCTTGTTGGGTACTGCGACGCGCAGCATGATGGTCCTTTCGGTCGGAGGAACGGTGAGGGCGTCTACAGATGTCGGTAGACGTCCTCCAGCCGCAGCCCGCGGCCTACCATCAGAACCTGCACCCAGTAGAGGAGCTGGGAGATCTCCTCGGCAAGCGCCTCGTCACCCTCGTGTTCGGCGGCCAGCCACACCTCACCGGCCTCCTCCAGCACCTTCTTGCCCTGGGTATGGACGCCCGCGTCCAGCGCGGCGACGGTACCCGACCCGGCGGGGCGGGTGGTGGCGCGATCCTGGAGCTCGGCGAACAGGGCCTCGAAAGTCTTCACGGCAGGACATTGTTTCAGACCACCGCCGCGCGACTCCGCCCGAGTGGGCGCCACTGTGTCGTGGCACCCACTCGGGCGATCACGCGAGTACCCCGCTCATGCTCCGGAGAGCAGGGCCTCCAGTTCGGCGACGGCGGTGCGCAGGTGCCCGGCGAACGCGTGCATCTGATCGGCGACGGCCGCCGGGGTGGCCAGGTACAGGTTCCACCGGTCGGGCAGCAGCACGTAGGCGATACCGATGCACTTCGGGCTGGTGGACCCGAAACCGAAGTAGCTGATGTTCACCGACGGTGCGGAGCTGGTGCTCAGATAGTCGTCGCGCAGTACGGTCCAGCCAGGGCTGGTGTACAGCGGGATCGGGTCGGTGACGCCGAGTTCGACGCCGCGGCGCCGCTGGATCCATTCGAGTTCCCACAGATGCTGCTCCGGCGCCGCACCGGACTGGCACTGTTTTGCCCGTTCCACATGCGCGGTGGCGGCGGCGCGGGCGGCGGCCAGTTTCGCGGCGGTATCGGCCGCCGGGTCCGTCATGGTGTCGGCGAAGGTCACCATCTCCGGGGTCACCACACGCATCGCCTCGGTGCGGCCGTTGCGGTACTGCCGGGTGGCGATGGATTCGTAGGTGGCGCCGGTGAGGCCTTTACTGCGCCGGTGCGCGAGCTGGTAGCTCAGCTGCGCGAACGCGTCCGGGGAGATGCCGAGCTGTTTGGCCCGGGCGGTGCCGAAATCCTCGAACGAGACGACCGTGGTGGCATTGTCCGCGGCGTACTGCGCGAACGCCGCCCCGGCCGCGACCACTTCGGCCTGCTGCTCCGCGTCGAGCCGGAACTCGATCTGCTCGGCCGGCGGCAGCCCCTGCCCCCGCGCCCCGGACCGCTGGAGGTGTTCGCCGACGGGAGTCTCCAGCAGGGTGTCGACGAAGGACAGGATGGTGGTGCCGTCCAGGCCGCAGTGTTCGACATTGATTCCGGCCCGGCCGTCGGCGAAGACGAGGAACGAGACCGATTTGTCGAACCACCGGTTGGCGCTGTCACCGTGCAGCAGGGTGTCGGCGGCGTGCAGGTCGTCGCGGGGGGCGAAATCCTCCAGGCAGACGGCGAACAGCGCCGTTTCGACGGTGTCGAGCGCTTCGGCATTGTGCGGATCGGTCAGCAGCCGGGCGCGGGCGCGGGCCCAGTCGGCGCGCGCCGCGGTGGTCAGCTGTCCCACCGAGGTCCCGGCCGGGGCCGGTTCGGTGGCCGATTTCAGGATCGCGCGCAGACCCGCGGTCACATCCTCGAAGGCGTACGGGTCGCCGTCGGGTCCGAGGACGTCCAGCCGGAACATGGCTCCGCGGTGCAGTACGAGGATGTGCCGCGCGGTGGACGGGCCGGGTTCGGCCTCGCTGTAGGGCACCCGCACGGTGTCCTGTTCGAGACCGGGGATGCGGGTTTCGGAGAACAGGTACTTGTTCTGCCACATGGACAGGCGCTGCCCCCGCTGGGTGACCGGCGGGATCGCCTCCCGGTCCAGGGCCAACTTGTAGTCGACCGCGGCGGCGACCAGCGCGGCGGCGCGCTCGGCCTGGTCGGCCGCGGTGGAACTCGCCAGCGCCGTATCGTCGCGGAACAGGAAGAAGAAGTTGGCGTTCAACGCGATTCGATCCCGCCGGCCCAGATAACGCGAGGGCCAGAACCGGTCGAGCCAGCTGCCCACGCCCGGGGTCTCGTCGTATTCGCGCAGCGCGTCGTGCAGCACGCGGCCGGGGCCGCCGGGGCGTAGCAGATCGGCCACGGCCGCCTCGGTGGCGGCCAGCTGCTCGGCGGTCAGCAGCGGTGTGCACCACTGGACGAAACGCGCGCAGCTGTCCTCGAGGGTCGGCAACGGGACCCTCGGGAGCTGGTCCTCGGCGGCGAAGGTGGATTCGGTCAAGTCGTTCTCCGGTTCGGTCGTCGGTCGGCGGGTTGCGCCCGGCGGTCAAGCGATGGAAATAGGCGCCGAAACCGGCCGGGACACATAGAGATTGGCATACAGCCAACCCTCGTTTTCCAGGCCGGTGGTATCGATGCCGTTACCGGTCAGCGTACTCAGCACCTGCTCGCGCTCGGCCGCCGAGGCGAACCGGCGCTGGGCGAACTCGCCGGGCATTCGCCGGGTGCGGTAGCCCAGGGCCGCCAGTTCCGCCTCGATGGGTTCGAAACCGTACATACGCAGCACGAAATGGGCCATCCAGGGGCGCCGGTCGGGATGGGCGGTGGCGATCCGCACGATCGTCTTCTCGGTGACGTATCCGATACAGCCGGTCGAGACGACCAGGTCCGCCGAGGCGAGAATCGCGCGTTGTTCGGCGTCGGGGTCGGTGGCCTCGAGGTCGGCGTGCACCACGGCGTCCAGCAGGCCCGCCGCGCGGGCGTAGTCCAGTGCGGGCGCGGAGGCGTCCATACCGAGGAACCGCACCCCGGGCAGCGCGTCGGTGCCGGCCGGCCGGGCGCGGTCGCGAGCGATCAACTCGACCGTCTCCGCCTCGGGGTCCGCATACCATCCGGCCAGCTCGGCGAGGGTGGTGTCCCAGCGCAGCAGGGCCGCGTTCACGCCGTAGGAGCACCCGATGTCCAGCACGCCGGGTGCTGCGCCCTTCGCCGCGCCGCATTCGGCGATCTGCCGCCGCAGATGCGGTTTCGCCAGTTCCGGAATGCGATAGTCCAGCTCCGACATCCGCGCGTAGTAGTCGCGGGGATCGGGCCTCGAGTAGATGTCGTCGAAGGATGCTTTCCCGGTGGTGTGCAACGGAACTGGCACGGTGTGTTCCTCTCCTCGGGCGGTATCCACTCGATCGCGTTCGATCAATCGAGCAGCCGGTCACCCCGGACGGCGTCGGCCGCGGCGAGATGATCGGGAAGCACCCGTCCGAACAGTTGACGGGTGCGTTCCACGGTGCCGATGACACCGGGACGGTCGCTGTAGGCGAAGATCGCCGTATGCCGCGCGGCCGCACCCTCCACCGGGGAGACCCGGTGCAGCGAGAAGCGGCCCTGGAAGAGTTGCAGATCCCCCGGGCGCAATACCAGGCGCCGGATGAGGCGCTCGCCCGATCCGGTCAGGACCGCGTGCACATCCGCCAGGTTCTCGGCCTGCGGGGAACGGATTCCGGGACAGTATTCGAAGACACCGCCCGCGTCGGGGGTGGCGGTAAGCATACTGACGGTGAACTCGTTGGTGTCGAAATGCCAGGGATGCGATTGCCCCGGGGAGACCACATTGAGAACCAGCCCTGCCAGGGGGTCGGCGAATTCGTGCAGCCGATCCCGGCCGAAGCAGTCGGCCAGGAAACGCTGGAACAGCGCGTCGGTGTAGAGGCGGTGGATGAGCGCGTCGGCGGGGATGCGGTCGCGCGGCACGAAGGCGTTACCGCGTTCGAACACGATCCGGCCGGGATGGTCCTCGGGTAATTCGCTGTCGAGCGGGATGTTGTAGGCGTTGACCTGCTCGGTGCGGTAGTAGGCGTGCGGCGCCATCCGCTCCCCCTGCTCGGCGAGCAGGGCGTGCAGTTCGGGTCGGATGAACTCGCGCAGGACGGTGCAGCCGTCCTCGGCGAGATCGGCCCGGGCCGCCGCCACCGCGGCACGCCAACCGGGGGCACCGGGCTCCGCGAGCGGGTAGCGGGATGTGTCGACGATTGCGTCCAAGGTCACCGTGGCGGCCATAGCGATATTGTTATCGGACTGTCTGCGACACGCCCGGTGTTTGCCGGAGATAGCGGGTGAGTCCGGTCACGGACCGTTCGGTCTTGTTGTTCCGCATTATCGTTCACGTCCACCGTTTCTCCTGCACCACGCCGGGCCGGGGCAAGCAGCACGAAAAGCGCCGCAGGCCCGCACCGGCACCGCGGCTCGCTACACGCTGATCGCGCACCACGGCGAAGAGCAGACACCGGCCGCGGTGCGACTGGCCGCGCTCGTCGAGTCCGAGCTCCGCACCGCCGGCGTCCGTATCCCCGGGCCGGTCCACCGCTGACCCGGAATTGCGGTCGACGGCGGCCGCCCGCGGATCGGCCGCAACGGATGGGTCAGGACACCGCGGGATCACCCGTGGCCGGCTCGCGGCAGGTCCGCACCACCTCGTCGAGGTCGATGCGCGACAGGCCGATCAGACTGTCGCGGTGCACCCGGGACGGATGCACCGGGACCGGGATCTCGCAGGGCACCACCAGCACCGCACAGCCGGCGGCCGCGGCCGCGGCCACGCCGGTGACCGAATCCTCCACGGCCACGCACTCGCGCGGGTCCAGGCCGAGCAGCTCCGCCGCACGTAGATACACGGCCGGATCCGGTTTCCCGTGCGGGACCTCGTCGCCGCAGACCGAGACGTCGAAGCGGTCGCGGCCCAGGGTCTCCAGCGCCAGCTCGGTCAGCGACCGTTTGGTGTTGGTCACCAGCGCGGTGGGCAGGCCCGCGGCACGCACCATCTCCAGCGCCTCCACCGCGCCCGGCCGCCACGGGATCGGCCCGCTCATCAGTTCCGTGACGCGCTGTTCCAGGAAATGTCCGGCCGCCGCCACGGCCGCGGGCTCCGGGGACAGGCCGAGCTCGGTGAAAATGATGCGCAGCGCATTCGCCCCGGACGCCCCGATGAGTGCGTGCCGGATCTCCTGGGTCATCTCCCGGCCCAGTTCGCGCGCCAGCTCCCGCACACCGATATCCCAGAGCTTCTCCGAATCGAGGAGGGTGCCGTCCATATCCCACAGCACTCCGGCAACCCGGTTCATAGGTACGGCCTTTCGTCGCAATCGATCACATGCCCGGGCCCCGGAGACGACCCGGCCTCCCCGGCCGACCCTATCGGCAGCGCGGCCGGCGGGAAGGTCCCGGGCGGGCAGCTCACTGCAGGTGGGACGCGGTGATCACCAGCTGTCCGCCCTCCGGCACCACCTGGAACGACCGGTTCTCCGACTGCACCGAACCGTTGCTCATCGTGTAGGTGATGGTGGCGACGGCCGAGCCGGTGCCCGACGGTGTCACCGCGCCGATGCTGATGGCGGAGATGGTCGACCAGAAGCGGGTGTACTCGGCGTAGCCGCCGGTGGTGGCCTGGTACGCGGGCGAGAGCTGGGACCAGGCGGCGGACGGGTTGCCGGGCAGCAGGCCGTAGTACCCACGGACGAACTGCTCGACGCGGGCCGCCGATGGCGGACCGGTTTCGGCCGTGGTGGTGGTCGGCGCCCCGGTGGTGGTCGAGGGCCGGGCGGTGGTCTCGGTACCGGGTTCGGGAGTCCCGGGGGCGAGCGCCTGCGAGGTGCCGGGAGCGAGCGCGCCCGGATCATCGCCGGCCTCGCCGCCGAGGACATCGGCCAGGGCCAATCCGGCAACCACCACCAGTATCAATGCGGAGACAGCCGCCAGCAGCGCCACACCGGTGCGTTTCCGAGAGCTCCCGGGCCCCGCCGTGGGTTGCCCGCCGGGAGGAGGCGGGACGGCGCCACTCGCCGCGGTGGGCTGTCGCGGGCCGCGGAAAGCCGGCGGGGTACCGCCCGGCGGGGGAACCGGCACCGGGGCGGGAGCATCCGGCGACAGCGGGGTGGTCGCGGCCGCATCGGCGGGCAGGATCTTCGTGGCGGCGGGCGATACCGGATCCACCGGTTCCGGTGCCCGCCCGGCGGCCACCTCCTCGAGCATGACCTGCGCCTCGTGCATGGTGGGACGGATGGCGACCTCGGTCGCCAGCAGGCGCATCAGCACCGGTCCCAGGGCGCCCGCGCCGGCGGGCGGTTCGACCTGCCCGCCGGCCACCGCGTGCAGGACCGCCAGCGGATTGTCACCGTCGCCGAACGGCGGACGGCCGGTATGGGCGTGGTAGAGCGTGGATCCCAACGCGAAGACATCGGAGGCGGGTATCGGCTGCTCACCGCGGGCGACTTCGGGGGCCAGATACGCGGGGGTGCCGGCCAGGAAACCCGTGGCCGTCACCGTCACATCCCCGGTGGCGCGCGAGATGCCGAAATCGGTGATCTTCACCGTACCGTCGTCACCCACCAGCAGATTCGCCGGTTTCACATCGCGGTGCACGATACCGGCGTCGTGCGCGGCGGCCAGCGCGGCGGCCGCCTGGGCGCCGAGTTTCGCGACCTCGAGCGGGCCCATGGTGCCGTCGAGGTTCAACCGGCTCGCCAGGCTCGGCGCGTTCATGTATTCCATGACCAGCCACGGCTGGCCGTCCTCCTCGGCGACGTCGAACACCGAGATGGCGTTGGGGTGGTGCAGGCGCGCGGCGATCCGGCCTTCGCGCAGTGCGCGTTTGCGCGCTTCCGAGGTCTGCTGTTCGGTCAGGTTGGGTCCGAGCAGCACCTGTTTGACCGCGACGGTGCGCTGGAGCCGGATATCGAGTGCCCGCCACACCACACCCATGGCGCCGGTGCCGATGGGATCCGTGAGCCGATACCGTCCGGCGATCAGCCGATCCTTGGTCATCTCTGTCGTGGCCCCTTCTGTTCGCCGCCGAGTCTTCCAGCACTCCGCGCGTCACAGGCGGCTGCCTACGGGTCCGCTCCGGCCCGGCGCGCCCGAACTGCCCGACAACATTGTCGCGACTTCTGATTCGGCGGTAACCTCAGCGGAAATTCCCGGAAATCCTACGCTCCGGCACCCGGAAGCCGCGCGGGCAGTACGGGTTTACCGACCCCGTCACACCCTGATCACCTGCGTTTTCGATCTCCGACGGCGGTTCGGAGCAGCCGGACCACCGCGCGAGTGACGACAATCACATTGCCCGCAGGTTTATCCGAGCTCAGACATTGAAGTACTTCGCCTCCGGATGCAACAGGACGAACGCGTCGGTGGACTGCTCGGGATGCAGCTGCAGTTCCTCCGACAGCGTCACCCCGAGCCGCCCGGCGTCGAGCAGGTCCACCAGTTTGGCGCGATCCTCGAGATCCGGGCACGCGCCGTACCCGAACGAGTACCGGGCGCCGCGGTAGCCGAGCGAGAAGTAGTCGGCGATATCGGCCGGATCGGACTCGGCGATCGCGTGCCCCTCCAGGGTGAGTTCCTCGCGGATACGCCGATGCCAGTACTCGGCCAGCGCCTCGGTGAGCTGCACCCCGATGCCGTGCACCTCCAGGTAGTCCCGGTAGTTGTTGTCGGCGAAGAGCTGGTTGGCGTAATCGGCGATCGGCTGACCCATGGTCACCAGCTGGAACGGCAGGACGTCCACCTGCCCGGTCTCGCGGGCACGCTCGCGCGAGCGGAGGAAATCGGCGACGCACAGGAACCGGTCCCGCTGCTGGCGCGGAAAGGTGAACCGGTGACGTTGCGGCGCATCGGGTTCCGGTTCGGTGAGCACCACGACGTCGTCACCCTCGGATACCGCCGGGAAATAGCCGTACACCACCGCGGCATGCTGTAGCACGCCCTCGGTACTGAGCTTGTCGAGCCAGACCCGCAGGCGGGGCCGGCCGTCGGATTCCACCAGTTCCTCATAGCTGGGGCCGTCGCCGCCGCGCTGGCCGCGCAACCCCCACTGGCCGAGGAACAGCGCCCGTTCGTCCAGCAACCCGGAATACTCGTGCACCGGGAGGCCTTTGATCACCCGGGTCCCCCAGAACGGCGGCACCGGGACCGGCAGGTCGGCGGCGACATCCGACCGGGCGGGTACCTCGACCGGTGTCTCGGCTGCCCGCCGCTGTTCGGCGATCCGGCGCGAGCGCTCGTGCCGCGCTTTGCGTTCAGCTGTCTTCTCGCGCGCGGCCACCGCCTCCGGGCTGTCCGGATCGGGACCGTCACCGCGTTTCTGCGACATGATCTCGTCCATCAACCGCAGGCCCTCGAAGGCGTCCCGGGCGTAGTGCACCTCACCCTCGTAGACGTCGGTGAGGTCGTTCTCCACATACGACCGGGTGAGTGCGGCCCCGCCGAGCAGCACCGGGAACTGGTCGGCGACCCCGCGGGAGTTGAGCTCCTGCAGGTTCTCCTTCATCACCACGGTGGATTTCACCAGCAGCCCGGACATGCCGATCACATCGGCCTTCTTGTCCAGGGCGGCGTCGAGAATGGTCGCGATGGGCTGTTTGATGCCGAGGTTCACCACCTCGTAGCCGTTGTTGGACAGAATGATGTCCACCAGGTTCTTGCCGATATCGTGCACATCGCCCTTGACCGTGGCGAGGACGACGCGGCCCTTACCACTGTCGTCGGTGGCCTCCATATGCGGTTCCAGGTGGGCGACCGCGGCTTTCATGACCTCGGCCGACTGCAGCACGAACGGCAACTGCATCTGCCCGGACCCGAACAGCTCGCCGACGGTTTTCATCCCCGACAGCAGGGTCTCGTTGATGATCTTCAGCGGCGGCACTTCCCGCATGGCCTCGTCGAGATCGGCCTCCATCCCCGCCCGCTCGCCGTCGACGATGCGCCGCTCGAGCCGGTCGAACAGCGGCAGCGCGGCCAGTTCGTCGGCCCGTGAGGCGCGGGAGTCGGCCGTGGACACACCTTCGAACAGCTGCATGAGTTTCTGCAGCGGGTCGTAGCCCTCGCGGCGACGGTCGTAGACCAGGTCCAGGGCCGTCTCGCGCTGCTCGTCCGGGATCCGGCTCATCGGCACGATCTTCGAGGCGTGCACGATGGCGCTGTCCAGACCGGCCTGCACGCATTCGTGCATGAACACCGAGTTCAGCACCTGGCGTGCGGCGGGGTTCAGTCCGAAGGAGATATTCGACAGGCCCAGCGTGGTCTGCACCTCGGGGTGCCGGCGTTTGAGTTCCCGGATGGCCTCGACGGTCTCCAGGCCGTCGCGGCGCGACTCCTCCTGCCCGGTGCCCAGGGTGAAGGTGAGGGTGTCGATGATGATGTCGCTCTCGCGCAGACCCCAGTTACCGGTGATGTCGGCGATGAGTCGTTCGGCGATGGCGACCTTGTGCTCGGCGGTGCGGGCCTGCCCCTCCTCGTCGATGGTCAGGGCGACCACCGCCGCGCCGTGTTCGGCGACCAGAGCCATGGTCTGCTGGAACCGGGACTCCGGGCCGTCACCGTCCTCGTAGTTCACCGAGTTCACCGCGCAGCGCCCACCCAGGTGTTCCAGACCCGCGCGCAGCACCGGCGCCTCGGTGGAGTCGAGCATGATCGGCAGGGTGGAGGCGGTGGCCAGCCGGGACGCCAGTTCCGACATATCGGCGGCGCCGTCGCGGCCGACGTAGTCGACGCAGAGGTCGAGCATATGGGCGCCGTCGCGGGTCTGGTCCTTGGCGATATCCAGGCACTTCGCCCAGTCCTGGGCGAGCATCGCGTCCCGGAACGCTTTCGAGCCGTTGGCGTTGGTGCGTTCCCCGATCATCAGCACACTCGCGTCCTGCCGGAACGGCACCGCGGTGTACATACTCGAGATGCTGGGCTCGGGGTCGGGCGTGCGGCGCTGCCCGATCGGCGCCAGCCCGGTCTCGACCTCACGGACCGCCTCGGCCACCTGGCGGATATGTTCCGGGGTGGTACCGCAGCAGCCGCCGACCAGGGCCAGGCCGTAGTCGGCGACGAACCCGCGCAGCGCGGCGGCCAGCTCTTCCGGGGTCAGCGGGTACTCGGCGCCGTGCGCGCCGAGCACCGGCAGGCCCGCGTTGGGCATCACCGACACCGGGATGCGCGCATGCTGGGACAGGTAGCGCAGATGTTCGCTCATCTCGTCCGGCCCGGTGGCGCAGTTGAGGCCGATCAGATCGATACCCAGCGGTTCGAGTGCGGTCAGCGCCGCGCCGATCTCACTGCCGACCAGCATGGTGCCGGTGGTCTCCACCGTGACGTGGGTGATGATCGGGATCCGGCGACCGGCCCGCTCCATCGCCCGATGGGTGCCGGTGATGGCGGCCTTGACCTGGAGCAGATCCTGGCAGGTTTCGATCAGTACCGCGTCGGCGCCGCCGTCGAGCATGCCGAGCGCGGCCTCGGTGTAGGCGTCGCGCAGGTCCACGTACGGCGCGTGGCCGAGGGTGGGCAGTTTGGTACCGGGGCCCATGGAGCCCAGCACGTACCGTGGCACGCCGTCGGGGCCCGGCCCCATCTCGTCGGCGACCTCGCGGGCCAGCCGGGTCCCTTTCTCCGAGAGATCCCGGATCCGGTCGGCGATCCCGTAGTCGGCCAGATTGGGCAGGTTACAGCCGAAAGTATTGGTCTCCACGGCATCGGCGCCGGCCTCGAAGTAGGCACGATGGATATGCCGCAGCACCTCGGGGCGGGTGTCGTTGAGGATCTCGTTGCAACCCTCCAGCCCGCGGAAATCGTCGAGCGTCAGGTCCACGGCCTGCAGCATCGTGCCCATCGCGCCGTCACCGATCACGACACGCCTGGTGAGAGTGTCGAGCAACGTGGTATCGAACTCGGCGGAGCGGGAGGCAGACATGGATTCCAGACTAGTGTGCGCCTCTGTCACGGTGTCGCCCTGCTTCCTGCCCTGTGCGGGCGGCCACAACCGGTGACGCCGCCGACAGGCACGGCGGGACCGATACTGCGCGCCGGTGGCGCCCCGCCCCGTAGGCTGGCAGGGGTGAGCTCGAGTGAATCTCCGGTGGATCGGGAACTGCCCGCACTGCGTGACCCGGTGCTCGTTGCGGCCTTCGAGGGCTGGAACGACGCTGGTGACGCGGCCAGCGGCGCGGTGGAGCATCTGGAGTTGATCTGGGATGCGCGGCCGCTGGCCGAACTCGATTCCGAGGACTATTACGACTATCAGGTGAACCGGCCGATGGTCCGGCAGGTGGAGGGCGTCACCCGGGAGATCGTCTGGCCGGCGACCGTCCTGTCGGTGTGCTCCCCGCCCGGCAGCGACCGCGATGTGGTGCTGTTACGCGGTATCGAACCGAATATGCGGTGGCGGCGCTTCTGCGCGGATCTGCTGGAGTTCATCGATCAGCTCGGCGTGCAGACCGTGGTGATCCTCGGGGCGCTGCTCGCCGATACCCCGCACACCCGGCCGGTGCCGGTCACCGGTTCGGCCTACAGCAAGGAAGCGGCCGAGCAGTTCGGCCTCGAGCAGACCCGCTACGAGGGGCCCACCGGTATCACCGGGGTGCTCCAGGACCAGTGTGTGAAGGCCGGGGTCCCGGCGGTGTCGTTCTGGGCCGCGGTGCCGCACTACGTGTCGCAGCCGCCGAACCCGAAGGCGACGATCGCGCTGCTGCACCGGGTCGAGGATGTCCTCGATATCGAGGTACCGCTGCGGGAGTTGCCGCAGCAGGCCGAGGAGTGGGAGTCGACGGTCAACGAGATGACCGTCGCCGACGACGAGATCGCCGAATACGTGCATTCGCTGGAGGAGCGCGGCGACGCCGCGATCGATGTCAACGAGGTGATGGCCAAGATCGACGGCGACGCCCTGGCCGCCGAATTCGAGAAGTATCTGCGCAGACGAGGACCCGGCGGCTTCGGGCGCTGAGGGGGGTACGCCGGGCCGCCGGGTCCCCGGTTCAGCCGGCTACCGACCAGATGCGGGCGGCGGCGTCACTGGCCAGTTTCGCGATGAGCAGTTCGCGTGGAATCGTCTGGCCGGTGAGGTGATCGAGCGAGGGGACCACCACGTGATGGGCGTCCGCCCGCTGGAGTTCCCGGGTCAGTTCGGCGAACGCCGTCCCGTCACCGGGACACGATTCGTGGAACGTCGCGGCGAAGCACAGTCCTCGGGCCTCGGCCAGCTCGCGTAGCGGGGCCTCCATATCGTCACCGTCGCCCGCGGCCAGATCGTCGCGTAAATACCCGTATACCAACGCTTCCACCCGAACCTCCTGAATCCTTCCCCACACGGGGGCGGGGAACCATTTCCTGCTCCGGGATCTCCTCCCCGCATTCGCGGGGGTGTTGCTTGAACCGGTGTGAAGCCGGTCCGATTCGAGCATGACCCAACCGGGACAACGGCAGAAGAGGTCATGCGGGGGACATCTGGATGCCCTCTGGGGTCCACGGAAAGTTTGCTGGTGCAATACTGGCCGCGTGACTGCTGCTGAAGATCGTCCGCTGTGGGCCATCCGGATGCGCTCGGAACGCGATGCGCGTGGGTGGTCACAGGCGGACGCCGTCCGCGCCCTACGCGCCAAGTCCTCCCACAATCTCCCGACCGACAGCACACTGCTACGCAATTGGCGGCGTTGGGAATCCGGCGAATCACGACCCGACGATTTCTACGCACCCCTCATCGCGTCCGCCTTCGATTCGGTGGCCGCGGCGTTCTTCCCGAAGGCCCGCCCGAGCCGCGACGACGAATTGCTCACCGCCACCGGAATGGACACGCTCGAATTCATGGGACGCCTTCGGATGTCCGATATTTCGACGGCAACCCTGGACGCGGTGCGGATCACCGCGCAACGGCTGTGCTGTGACTACGCCTCCACCGATCCGCACGAACTCCATCTCGAGGCCGCGGGCTGGCTGCGCCGGATCGCCGCGCTGCTCGACAGCCGGCTCACCCTGGCCCAGCACAAAGAGGTTCTGGAGCTGGCCGGCTGGGTGGCACTGCTGCTCGGTTGTCTCGAATACGACCTCGGCCGGCGCAGCAGCGCCGAGGCCACCCGGCGGGCGGCCCGCTCGCTGGGCCTGGAGGCCGGGCATGCCGAGATCATCGGCTGGAGTTCGGAACTGGCGGCCTGGTTCGCGCTGACCCAGGGCAATCATCGCGGGGTGATCCAGGCGGCCGAGGCGGTACCGCCGGAATGCGCGGCCGGCGGGGTCGGTGTGCAGCTGGCCGCCCAGCGGGCGAAGGCCTGGGCGCGGCTGGGCGATCGCACGGCCGTGGACGCGGCGCTGGCCGAGGGCCGCACCCTGCTGAACCGGCTCGGCCACCCCGACGATCTCGAGAATCATTTCGTCGTGGATCCACAGAAGTTCGACTTCTACGCCATGGACTGCTCCCGGGTCGTCGGCGACGATGCGCGCGCCGAGACGTACGCGCGGGCGGTACTGGCCGACTCGGTCGCCCTGGACGGTTCGGTGCGCAATCCGATGCGGGTCGCCGAAGCCCACCTCACCCTGGCCGTGGTCGCCGCCCGCGGGCGCGAGCTGGAACTGGCGGTGGCGCAGGGGCGGCGGGCGTTCGAGGCGAAACGGCGGTCCCTGCCCTCGCTGCTGTGTATCGGCAGCGAGGTCGCGCAGGAACTGGTGGAGAACTTCCCGGGCGATCCGCGGACCCGCGCTTTCCTGGACGAGCTCCGGTCGCTGTCGGGTGTCTGAATCCACGTCGGGTCCGGCGGAGCCGGCGCGCGGGGCGGCGGACCGTCCCGCGCGGCAGCCCGGGGGCCACCGGCCCGGCGCGTAGGGTCACTCGGGAACCCTGATCCGATACGACTCCCGGCCGCGGGTCTGTCCGGTTACCGATGGGCAGCATCCGGCACCCGCGGCGGACACGGCGTACCGGGCAGGGTGTGTAACTCGAAGTGCCACCATTCGTTGTCGAAGGTCCGGCACAGCCCCCAGCGGTTGCCGTTGGCCTCCAGCCACGCGGCGCCCTCCCGGGGCGCGATATCGACGGCCCGGCCGGTGACATGGGTGGATTCCTCCGGGGGCAGCACCCAGCGCCGGGTCTCCTCCGGGCTGCCGTAGGTGCGCAGCCCCTCCTCCCACATCGCCCGCTGCTCCTCCGGCGAGCGGTAACCCGAGTTGATCGTCATCGGCACACCACGGGCGTGTGCCTCCTGTTCGGCCATGGTGTAGGCCAAGGCCAGCAGCGGGTCCAGGCCCTCGGTGCCCGCCGCCGCCACCTCGGTGAGCGGCGGGACCGGGAACGCCGGCGCGGGCGCGGCGGTGGCGGGCGCGGCGCCCAATACCAGTCCGGTGGCCGCGGCGGCCAGGATCGCGGCCGTCACATTGGTGCGACAGGGCAGGACGCGCGCGGAGTCGATCATGGTGACGATCCTATCGGCGACACTCCACCGCTTCCGATGAAATATGGACTGAGCTGCACAAACGTGACCCCGCAGCCATGTTGCCGTCATCTGTCGCCCCACCGGATCGCGCGGCGCCGAACCCCTGCCGCGCTCCGTTCAACGCACCGACCGCAACCTCGCGAATGTCTCCATCAGCACGTGCGTGAGGTTGATGACCACCAGGCCCGCGCCCGAATCGAACGCCGCGGCGGCCCGCTGCTCGCCGGAGACGATATCGAGCCGGATCCGCTCGTGGGCGGCGACGGCCGCGTGGACCTTCTCGATCTCGGTCAGTACGGCCGGATCGGCCGGACCGTTCGCGCCCATGGACACCGCGAGATCGGCCGGGCCGACCATCACACCGTCGACCCCGGGGGTCGCCACGATCTCCGCCGCGTTACGGCAGCCCGCCGTGGATTCGACCATGGCGATGACGAGCGTTTCCCGCGCATCGGCGGCGAGGTGGTCGGCGGCGGGCCGTGTCCCGTACCGGCCCGCCCGGCCGTAGGTGGCGAAACCGCGGTCGCCCACCGGTGGATACCGCGCCGCGTGGACGGCCGCCGCGGCCTGCCCGGCGTCGTCGATATGGGGTACCACCACCCCGGCGGCGCCGTGGTCGAGGACCCGCTGGACCAGCGCCGGTTCCTGTTGACCCACCCGCACGAGCACGTCCATTCCGTGCGTCTGGGCGGCGGCGATGTGCTGTCGTAACGGGATCAGGTCGGCGGGGCCGTGCTCGCAGTCGATCAGGACGTAGTCGAATCCGGCGACCCCCACCATCTCGACGAGTTCCTCCGCCGGCATCCGGACCAGCGCGCCGAGCAGCCGGTCGCCGTCGCGCAGACGCTGTTTCATCGCCGTCATCAGCGGGCCACCATTCCGGCCGAGAGATCGATATCGGCGGCACAGAGACCGGGCATCGCCAGCATCGCCAGGACCGCGCGAGCCACCTCGTCCTCGGTGACCATACGCCCGAGCGCGGCGCGCGAGACGAACGCTTGCTCGGCCTCCTCGTAGCTGGTCCCGGTCCGTTCGGCCTCGAGCCGGAAGTTGCGGTGCATCCGGGCGCTGTCCACCGGACCGGGCGACAGCGAGTTCACGTTCACCCCCAACGGCCCGACCTCGGCGGCCAGCGTGGTGGTGAGCCCGATGACCGCCATCTTCGACGCGCAGTAGGGCGTGCGCCGGGCCAGCGGCCGCTTGCCGGAGACCGAGGCCAGGTTGACGACATCGCCACGGCCCGCCGCGACCATCGCCGGGACGAAAGCGCGGCACAGCAGGTACACCCCGCGCACATTGACCGCGAAAACGTCGTCCCACTCATCGGGGTCGATATCGGTGAGCGACGCGACCGGGCCCGGTACGCCCGCATTGTTGACCAGGATCGATACATTCTCGTCGGCGAGTTCGGCGGCCAGCGCGGTCACCGATTCCGGGGACGCGACATCGCAGACCGCGGCCCGCATCGACTCCGGATCCCGCGCCACGACCCGGTCGAGTTTGTCCCGGTCCCGCCCGACCGCGATCACCCGGGACCCGGCGCCCGCCAACGCCAGGGCGATGGCCGCACCGAGGCCGCTGCCACCACCGGTGACCAGCGCGGTGCGGCCGGTGATCGGATCGCTCGAAGACCGGATCGCCGCGACCGGCTCACGCTCTCCGGCGGCATCATCGACGACGCCGGGCCCCGCGCCACCTGTCACGGCGCGGCCGGCACCCGGATCGCTCACGAGTTCGCTCCGGCGTAGATGTTCCCGGCCCACGGCAGCTCCGCGCCCGCGTACTTGGCGGCCCGCACATCGCCCGACCGCGCATGGCCTTCGAACAGTTCGACGCGGGCGGCCCGGCCGCACACCTCACCGAGCCGCGCACTCGACGCCTGATCGACGACCTCGGAGTAGGTCACCGTCTTCAGGTATTTACCGACCCACAGACCGCCGGTGTAGCGGGCCGAGCCGCGGGTCGGGAGCACATGGTTGGTCCCGATCACTTTGTCACCGTAGGAGACGCAGGTGCCCTCACCGAGGAACAGGCCGCCGTAGTTGGTCATCTTCTCCAATGCCTCGCGCGGTGCGCGGGTCAGCACCTCGACGTGCTCGCTGGCATAGGTGTCGGCGAGTTCGTAGGCCTCGTCCAGCGAGCCGACGACGATGATCTCGCCGTGATCGCGCCAGGCCGGCGCCGCGAAATCGGCGGTCGGCATACCCGGCAGCAGCGTCTCGATATGGTCGAGGACCCGGCGGCCCAGCGTCTCGGAGGTGGTGATCAGTACCGCGGGCGAATCGGGGCCGTGTTCGGCCTGGGAGAGCAGATCGACCGCGACGACGAACGGGTCGGCGGCATCGTCGGCGATGATCAGGATCTCGGTGGGCCCGGCGAACAGATCGATCCCGACCTCGCCGAAGAGCTGCCGTTTGGCCTCGGCGACGTAGGCGTTACCCGGCCCGGCGAGCAGATCGACCCGGTCGATGGTCTCGGTGCCGCGCGCGAGCGCGCCGACGGCCTGGACACCGCCCAGCAGGTAGATCTCGTCGGCCCCGGCCAGATGCATGGCGGCGACGGTCGCCGCCGGGATCTCGCCCCGGATGGGCGGGGTGCACGCGGCCACGCTCGGCACCCCGGCGACCTTCGCGGTCACGATGGTCATATGGGCCGAGGCGGTGAGCGGGTAGCGACCGCCCGGCACATACGCGCCGACCCGGTCGATCGGAATATGTCTCTGCCCGAGGCGCACCCCCGGCAGCGTCTCGACCTCGAAATCGGTGAGCGAATCGCGCTGGTGCTGCGCGAAGGTGCGCACCTGCCGCTGGACGAATTCGATGTCCTCGACGACCTGGGCGGGCAGCGAGGCGATGATCTCCTCGATCCGGTCCGGCGAGAGCCGGAACGATTCGGGACTCCACTTGTCGAACTGCTCGGAGTACCTGCGCACCGCGGCGTCGCCGCCGAGCCGGATGTCCTCGAGGATCGCGGCGACACGTTCACCCACCTCCGAGCGATCCTGGCGGACCACTTCGGCCGAAACCGGCTTCTTCAGAACTATGGGCATGTCGACTCCTGTCGGATGGTTCGGTACCGAGCGACGGCCGGTAGCCAATCGCTCAGAAGATCGGAAATTCGGTGCGGTACTTCCCAAGTGCACAAATGACCGGCGCCGGCGATCGTCTCGTAGCGAGATCCTTCGATCGCCGCGGCGATGGCACGGTGGTATTCGCGAGGGCACAGGGCGTCGTCGTCCGCGGAGACGACCAGCGCCGGGCAGTGCACGGCACCCAGGGACGGGACCGAATCGAAACGGTCGGCCTGGGCGCGCAGCTGGCTCTGGAACCGGCTCGGCCCGACGCGCAGCGCCATAGCGACGAAGCGGTCGACCAATTCGGGTGTGCCGGACAGCTCGCCGAACATGGTGGGCGCGATGACCTCGCGCACCACGGTCTCGAACTCCCCGCGCGTGGTCCGGAAGGCCATATCGTGCCAGGACCGGTACTGGGTGGCGGTCGGGGCATGCGGATTCGTGGATACGGCGCAGAACCCCAGGATCCGGTCCGGCGCTCGGCGCAGCACCTCGAACCCGGCGATCGCGCCCAGGCTCAGGCCCGCCAGGACGAAGGGCCCGTCCACAGCGTTCAGCACCTGTTCGGCCATACCGGAGAGGGACGGCGCGTCGAGCGCACCGTGCACGGCGCGGAAGCCGGGTCCCGGCTCCACCTGCGCCCACAACTGCGCGTCGCACAGCATGCCCGGGACGAACACGACAGGGATATCGCCGGTCATCTCAGCGCTTCCGGCGCGGTACCAGCGCGTACGGCGCGAGGTAGCCGTTGTGATCGAGAGCGTCGCCGGCGTCGGCGGCCGCCTTGACGACCTCCTCGTCCCAGGTCAGCCGGACCCGGCCGTCACCGCTGTTGACCACGAGCATGAGCGCGGTCTGCCCGCCCACATTGCGCATCGACCGGTAGGCGCCGGCCGGAACCGACAGCATGTCCCACGCGCCCAGCCGGACCGTGCGGGCGTCGACGCCCCGGTTGAGGGTGACCTCCCATTCGCCGTCCTTGACCATCAGCACCTGACGCTCGGCATGCCGGTGCGCGGAGATGCCGGCGTCCGGTTCGGCGCGCAACCACGCGATGTTGTGCCCGTGCGGGTTGTGGATCCGCGGCACCTGGGTCGCGTCCTCGGTCATGCCGTAGCCGATCACCAGGCCGAGTTCGACCCCGCCGCCGGGCAGCGCGGAATCGAGCAGGGCGCGCCGGGACCATTCGATGTTCTCCGGGGTCGCGATCCGTTCCCCCATCTGTTCGACCGTGAACGGACGCAGCGCCGCGATCTGTTCGTCGCTGATCGGTTCGACCAGTTCGACGCCCTCCGGGATCTCGTCCCCGGCCACGGTGTCGACGAGCTTGTTGTCCGCGGTGAGGTAGAGGCCGTGACCCTTGGCGTCCTCGAGGACCGAGGGACCCCAGATGATCCCGCCGGTGTCGTCCATGCCGAGCGCGGTGAACAGGAAGCCGTCGTCGGGACCGATATTGGTGAAGCCGCGGAAGATCCAGGTCGGGATGGAGGCGATCTCACCTTCCCGGAGCACGAGTTCGCCCTGCTCCCCCTGCGCACCCCAGCGCAGCAGGTACTCCCCCTTGAAGCACAGGAAGACCTCGGCGGTGAAGTGCAGGTGCAGGTTGTTGGTGACCCCGTTGGGCATCGCGGCCGCGCCGATCTGGAAGCCGTGCGGTTCACGCAGGTTGACCACTTGACCGGCGCTCTGGCTCACGCCGCGCCCGATCATCGAGTAGTTCTCCTTGCGGTCCGACCCCGGTGTCCGGCAATCGATGAACGCCTGGTTGCAGGACACGAAGTCGGTGCGCCGGATGGTGTACCGGTCCAGATCCTCGGCGGTGACGGTGACTTCGGCAGACATCTGACCTCTTCTTCTCACGGTGGGCGCTCGGCACGAGCGGGCGGCGCAACCACACGGACGGAAATCGAAAATACAACGTTGATTTATACGTATGCATCGTGCCGGAACAGGTGCTCGGTGTCAACGCCGACCGGCGAATCGTGAGCGCCATCTGCCCCGTTTTCCCCGATCATGAGGGCTATTCGCCGGCTCGAGACGATCGGCGCCCTCGCTGGGAAGCAGACCACAGCAGACCCGCCCACATCGACTAAGATTCGTATTCACACAACCGCACCGGTCGCTTCCGCGGCGGCCGCGCACCCGATCAGGGAGATCCATGCCGATCACGAGCCGCGATGTCGCACGACTGGCAGGCGTATCGCAGCCGACCGTCTCGCGCGCGCTGCGCGGCGATCCACGGGTCGCCGCGGAGACCCGGGCCCGGGTACAGGAGGCGGTGGCCGCCCTGGGTTATGTGCCCAGCGAAGCCGGACGCAGCCTGGTGACCCGCCGGACCAGACGGATCGGAATCGTGGTCAGCGATCTGACCAACCCCTTCTATCCGCATCTGCTCGGCCCGCTGCACGACGAACTGGAGCAGCACTCCTACCGGATGATGGTGTTCACCGAGCGGTCGGACAATCAGGTTCCGCTCGAACAGCTGGTGGACGGCTCCATCGACGGAGCGGTCCTGCTGACCAGCAATATCGACTCCCTGCTCCCGGGTGAGCTGCAGCGCCGCCGGTTACCGTTCGTCTTCCTGAACCGCGAGAGCACCCCACACACCGCCGACGCCGCGGTGGTGGACAACGAACTCGGCGGGCGCCTGGCGGCGAATCATCTCACCGACCACGGTCACCGCCGGATCGCCGGCATCTTCGGCCCCGCCACCACCAGCACCGGACGCGACCGGGAGACCGGGTTCCGCGCCGCGCTCGCCGAGGCGGGCATCGCGTTGCCGAGCGTGTTCACCCGCCGGGGCCCGTTCGAATTCGAGACCGGCTACCGGGCGATGCTGGAACTCCTCGATGCCGACCCGCGCCCGACAGCGGTGTTCTGCGGTAACGACGTCATCGCGATCGGGGCGCTCAACGCGGCCCTGGCCAGGGGCGTTAGCATTCCTGGGGACATCGGCATCATCGGCTTCGACAATATTCCGATGGCCGAGTGGGAGGCGTTCCGCCTCACCACCGTGGGTCACGACCTCGACGCGATGGCCGCGGCGGCCGCGCGCCTGCTCGTCGAGCGTCTCGAAAAAAAGAACAGCGACGACGACCCGCGCCGCCTCGTCATGACACCGCAGCTGATCGAACGCGCCACCGTTTCCGCCCCGCGCCCGTAAGAGCCGACCGGTCGGCGCCGTTCCCGGTGCCCGACGCCGGTCGTCCCGGCGTGGGTCCGGCATGCCTCTTACCGGTTCGTGCATACGTATCATGACCTCGCCGGATCAGGCCCTCGCTACCCCGATCCGGAGAGCCGGCACAACGGCTCACCGGGCTGTTCCGGTCCTAGTGGAAGCGGCAAGTACGAGATGACGGGTAGGTAAATCTTACCCGGCCGACGGAATACGACCCCTTGTCATTCGGGAATACATACGCATACACTCACCGGACACTGAGAGCCGCGTTACACCGCGCCGCCTCCCCCTCCCTCTCCCCCGTCCTGTGGGATCACAATCCGAAGGAGTTCAGAGTGAAGCCGAGCCGCCCCCACCGGGCCGAGCCACTCGCCGACCCCGGCGCCCCGACCTCCTGTCCGCCGCGGTCGTGGGTCCGGCGATGACGGCCACCACCGCGCCCCCCACCCGGCCGGGCCGCCGCGGACACTCCGCTTGGCGCCGGATCGGCGTGCCGTACGCGCATCTCGCCCCCGCCCTCGTAGCCATCGTCCTCACCACGATCTACCCGCTGGGCGTCGCCCTGGTGAACAGCTTCCGGCACTGGCGGGTGAACGAGACCCGCGAACCCGAGCAATTCGTGGGATTCGCGCAGTACACCAAGGCGCTGACCGACGACACCTTCCACAACGCGGTCTGGGTGACCGTGCTCTTCACCGTCATGTCGGTGGTGCTGTCGGTCGGGCTGGGCCTGGTCATGGCGCTGATCCTGAACAAGGCGACCTGGTTGAACGGCCTCGCCAAGGCGCTGCTCATCCTGCCGTTCGCCATCGCCCCCGCGCTCAAGGGCTACTCCTGGCGGTTCATGTTCAACCCCGACTACGGCGTCTACGACGACATGCTCGACACCCTGCTGCCGTTCACCCGGGATATCAACTGGCTCGGTGAACCGTTCTGGGCGCTGGTCGTGGTCACCCTGAGCGAGATCTGGGGCTGGGCGCCGCTCATCGCGCTCATGTTCCTGGGCGGCCTCGGTTCCATCTCACCGGAGATCCGCGATGCCGCGCGCGTCGACGGCGCCAACGCCTGGCAGGAGTTCTGGCGGATCAAGTTCCCGCTGCTGCGGCCGCTGATCCTGATCGTCGTATTCCTCAAGGCCGTCTGGTCGGTGAAGATGTTCGACCAGGTCGTCACCACCACGGGCGGCGGGCCGGGCCGGGCCACCGAAACCCTGAACTTCTTCGCCTACGAGCAGGGCTTCACCTTCCTCGACATCGGCTACGCCTCGGCCGTCTCGTGGATCCTGGTCGTCGTGCTGGGCGTGCTCGCCACCGGATACCTGATCCTCATGGGTCGGCAGGAGCAGAAATGACCGACACCCTCGAATCCGTTCCCACCGCCGCGCCACCGGCTCCGAAGGCGGTCCGCCGCGGTCCCTCGCTGCTCGGTCGGACAGGCAGTCTGCTGCGACTGCTGGGCACCCTCGCGATCCTGTTCTTCGTGATGTTCCCGATCCTGTGGCTCACGCTCACCGCGTTCAAACCGGATCGTGAGGTCTTCTCCACCTCGGTGCTGTTCCGGCCTTCGCTCGACAACTTCCGGGCGATCATCGGCGGGCAGAACGATCTGGTGGGGCCGATGTGGAACAGCATCATCATCGCCGTGGTCACCACCGTGATCGCGGTGCCGCTGTCCATGCTCGCCGCCTACGGTTTCTCCCGGTACAGATTCCCCGGCGCCAAACCGATCCTGCTGGGCATCGTCGCGACCCAGTTCATCCCGGGCGTCGCGATCGCGCTGCCCTTCCTGACCATGTACCGCGACCTGGGCCTACTCGACACCCATCTCGCGCTGATCGTCACCAACCTCGCCATCGTGGTGCCCTACAACACCTGGTTGCTCAAGGGCTTCGTCGACGGCCTGCCCATCGAGATCGAGGAGGCCGGCCGGCTCGACGGCTGCGGCCAGCTCGCCCTGCTGTGGCGGGTGGTCACCCCGCTGGCCGCACCGGGCATCTTCGTGGGCGTGGTGTTCTCGTTCCTGCTGGCGTGGAACGAATTCCTTTTCCCGACCTTCCTGGCCCGCAGTAACGCGGTCACCCTCCCGGTCTCGCTGATGACGCTGGATCAACCCGACGGCGTGCTGTGGGGCCAGATGGCGGCAGCCGGCCTGCTGGTGATGGTGCCGATGATCGTCCTGGCGACGCTGGTGCGCAAGCACTTCGCGCAGGGCATGACCCTAGGAGCAGTCAAGTGAGGGTGCTGTCCGGACCACGGGAACACAAGAGAAGGGGACGCGGCGTCCTGGCCCTGGTCTTCGCGACCGTGGTGGCCGTCCTGGCCGGTGGCTGCACCAGCGCACCGGAGACCAAGAATCTGATGGACCAGGTCGCCCAGGCGCCGGTGGGGCCGGACGGCCTGCTCGACGGCAAGCCCTACGACGGCACCACGATCCGGCTGCTCACCTGCTGCGCGACCGTGCCCCAGTTCGCCGCGCTGCACCAGCGAACCACGGAGTTCACCGAACGCACCGGGATCCGGGTCGAATGGTCGAACATTCCGTACGCGGCCTACCTGCAGAAGATCGTGGCCGAGAGCGCCATCGGCGGCGGCACCTACGACGCACTCATCTGGCCGGACGCCTGGGGCCCGTCGCTGAAGATCGGGGTCCAGCCGTTGAACGAGGTCATGGACGCCCACGGGGTGACCATGGACGATTTCTCCGGCCCGTTCAGAGAGGCTGCGGCCGCCGGTGATCCGGAGGAAACCTACGGGATGCCCCTGCGCGGTTTCTCCTACAACCTCTTCTACCGCAAGGACATCTACGCGAGACTGGGTCTGGAACCGCCCACGACGTGGGACGAGTACTACCGCCAGCTCGAGACGCTCGAGAAAGCCATTCCGGAATATCCGGTGGCCGGTCAGTTCAACCGGCGCAACGGCCAGAACCTGAACACCTGGCTGTCCATGCTGTGGAGCAACGGCGCGGAACTCCTCGACGAGAACGGCCGGGCGGCATTCGACACTCCTGCGGGAGTAGCCGCCACCGAGAAGTACCTGGAGTCGTTCCGCGCGGGCTACAGCCCGCCGGAATCCTCGAACTGGGGCGAGCTCGAATCCACCAAAGCCTTTCAGAACGGCGATGCCGCCACCGTGTTCACCTGGTCCTGGCATCTGGAGGATTTCGTGAATCCGACGAAAGCGGCTCCCGAGCTGACCGGCAATGTGGGCGTGGCGCCGATGCCGGGCTTCCCCGGGCACGAGGCGCAGAGCTATGCCTACACCTGGCTGGCCGGCGTCATGAACACCTCGAACAACCAGGGCGCGGCCTGGGAGTACGTGAAGTGGATGACCGACGCGGAGACCGAACGCACCATCACGCTCGACAAATCGTCGCCGGCGACGAGCACCGGGATCACCATGCACGACTCCAACATGCTCGATCCCGCGGTCAACGCGGCCAACAACGACCTGCCCCGGTTGCAGTACGAGGCACTGCAGTCCGCCCGCGCCATCCCGATGGACCTCGACTGGCCCCGGATCATGGATGTCCTGGCCGTGGCCGTCAGCAATATGGCCAACGGCGACGACGTGCGCGCGCAACTCACCGACGCGGCACGCCGGATCGACGAGCTCGACTGAGCGATCACCTTCGCTTCCACACGAAAGCCGAATGTATGACTTTGAAAGACAGTGCCTTCCTGCCCTATGCCGATCCGGAGGAGTTCATCGTCGAATGGACCGACCGCATCTGGGTGCAGCGCGGGGTCGGACTGATCAGGCAGAACTACGCCCCCGACGCGATCGTGCACGGCGCGTACGGTACCGGGGTCGGTGTGGAGCCCGTGGTCGCCTCCACCCTGGCCAAGATCAGCGCCTTCCCGGACCGGGTGGGCCAGGCCGAGGACGTGGTGTGGGAGGCCCGCGGTGACGACGCGTTCCTCAGTTCGCATCGCATCTTCAGCAGCGGTACGAACTCCAAGCACACCGGCTACGGCCCGCCCACCCATCGCCGGTTCTCGCACCGGACCATCGCGAACTGCCGCTATCGCAACGGCGTGATGGAGGAAGAGTGGGTGATCCGCGACGAACTCGCGGTGGTCCAGGACCTCGGCCTGGATCCGTTCGAGGTGGCGCGCACCCTCGCCTTCCGCGGTTTCACCGGCTCGGCCACTCGCGAAAAGGCGGTGCAACCCCTCACCGCCGGCGATTCGGGCGCCCGCCCCGGCACCCACCGCGACGAGTGCGCCTTCGTCCTGGACATGTTCGACACCGTGCTGGGCCAGGCGATGTTCCACCGCATCGACGAGTACATCGCCCGCGACATCACCTGCCACACCGTCGGCAACCGCACCCTCACCCGGCCGCGGAACTACCAGGAATCGTGGATGGACCTGCTCGCGCCCTTCCCCGACGCCCGGATCGAGGTGCGCGACATCGTGGCCCACGATTCGGCGCCGCACGGCGGGCTGCGGGTGGGTGTCGTCTGGTGGCTCACCGGTACCTACTCGGGTCTGCCCGTTTTCGGCCCGGTCACCGGGTCCCGGGTCGAGATTCTCGGGTCCTCGCAGTTCCGGCTGCGCGAGGGCCGCATCGTCGAGGAGTGGCGGGTCTACGACCAACTCGCCGTCCTGGCCCAGCTCGCCCGCGCCCGCGGCGACGAACCCACCGCGGCGGCGGCCGCCTCCGCTCCGGAAAGGCAGTGACATGGCAGAAGTCAGTTACCAGAAGGCGACCCGCCGCTACGCCGGGTCCGACAGCGCCGCCGTCGACCGCCTGGACCTGGATATCGCCGACGGCGAATTCCTCGTACTGGTCGGACCGTCCGGCTCGGGTAAGACCACCGCGCTGCGCATGCTGGCCGGGCTGGAGGACGTGGACGACGGGTCGATCTCCATCGGCACCCGCGATGTCACCTTCGTCCAGCCGAAGGAACGCGATATCGCCATGGTGTTCCAGTCCTATGCGCTGTACCCGCATATGACCGTCGGCGACAATATGGGTTTCGCGCTGAAGCTGAAGGGCGTACCCAAGGACACCATCCGGCAGAAGGTCGCCGACGCGGCGAAGATGCTGGACCTCACCCCGTTCCTCGATCGCAAACCCAAGGCGCTCTCCGGCGGGCAGCGCCAGCGCGTGGCGATGGGCCGGGCGATCGTGCGCGATCCGGCGGTGTTCCTGATGGACGAGCCGCTGTCGAATCTCGATGCCAAACTGCGCGTGGAGACCCGCGCCAATATCGCCTCATTGCAGCAACGGCTGGCCACCACTACGGTCTACGTCACCCACGATCAGGTCGAGGCCATGACGATGGGGCATCGGGTAGCGGTGCTGAAAGACGGTGTGCTGCAACAGGTGGCGACACCCCGCCAACTCTACGACCGTCCGGCCAATGCCTTCGTGGCGGGTTTCATGGGCTCACCCGGAATGAACCTGTCCACCTTGAGAGTGTGCGCCGACGGGGTCGAGATCGGCGATTGCACCGTCCCGGTGGCACGGTCCGCGGTCGCGGATCTGCGCGAGATCGTGTGCGGGATCCGGCCGGAGACACTGCGGTTGATCGGCGAAGAAGACGAGGGCTTCGCACTCACCGTGGAACTGGTCGAGGAACTGGGCGCGGATGCGTATGTCTACGGCACCGTGCTGAGCCCGTCCGGACCGCATCGCGTGAATGTGCGGGTCGACGGCCGGACCCCGCCGCGGATCGGGGAGACGGTACGCGTCGGTGTACGCAACCACGGGGAAGTTCATCTGTTCCATCCGGAAACGGGCGCTCGTCTGGCGGCCTGAGCTGTTCTTTCACCGCGCGCCGGCCGGGCTGTGTCCTGGCCGGCGCATTGCGCTGCCCGCACCCGGCACGGCTTCCGACGCGCGGGCGCGGTTCCCGGATATCCTGCCCAAATAGCCGGATCCCCGCCCTTCCCTGGTGATGAATACGTATGTATTCTGAGCGTCATGCCACTCGATCCGATTGCCTATCAGCCCTACGCCGACCCCGACGACTTCATCCGTGAGGTCACCGATCACATCTGGATCGAGCGCGCGATCGGCCATATCAACGACAACTACGAACCGGATTCGATCGTGCACGGCGTGTACGGCACCTCCACCACCGCACGCGAGGTGATCGAGGGGACGCTCATGCGGATCTCGACCACCCCGAACCGGGTGGGTCAGGCCGAGGACATCGTCTGGGAGGCCCGCGGCGACGATGCGTTCCTCAGCTCGCACCTGGTCCTCGGCACCGACCGGGAGAACCTCGAGTACCGTAGCCGCAATATCGCCAACTGCCTCTACCGCCGCGGCCGCATGGTCGAGGAATGGGTGGTCCGCGATGCCCTGTCGGTGGCCCGCCAGCTCGGTCAGGATCCCGACGAACTGGCCCGGCGCCAGGCGTTCCGCGGATACAGCGGGTCCATGGCCGCTCCGGCTCCCGCTGATGTGATCGCCGAAGGCGGCAGCGGCCCGCGCCCGGACGAGTTCCGCCCCGAGGTGGAGATGGTGCTCGAGTTCATCGAGTCGGTCTGGAACAACCGCGAACTGGAGCGCGTCGAACAGTTCTGGATCCGCGATCTGTGGCTCAACACCATCGACGACCGCACCATCGCCCGGCCCGAGGGCTACCGTCGCGCCCTGATGCGGATGCTGCGACCCTTCCCCGGCGGCACCTTCGACATCCGGGATGTCGCGGCCAACGATTCACCCCGCTACGGCGGCCTGCGCATCGCGGTGACCTGGAAGTTCGCCGGAAAATACCACGGGATCGCCGATTACGGCCCACTCACCGGCTCGCCGGTCGAGATTCTGGGCATCTCGCAGTTCCTGGTCCAGTCCGGCAAGATCGTCAAGGAAACGCGGATCTACGACGATATCGCCACCCGCTCGCAGATCTACGCCCATCGCGGCGACGAACCGTACGTGAGCCAGAACATCTACTGATCGCCGTCCGGGTCGCCGTCGCGCGCCGGGGCGACGGCGACCCGATTGCGCAGCAGCATCTGCTGCGCCAGCCGCGCCAGCTCTCGCGTCGCCGGCGACAGCACTCCCGATTCCCGCTGGACCAGCGCGATGGTGTCGTACAGCGGCGGCGCGAAACTCACCACCCGCACCTCGGCCGGGCACGCGGAGCTGGTCGCGACGGCACGGGAGATGATGGTGTCCCCGATCCCCCGGCGCACCAGCCCGAGTGCCGATTCCACCTGTTCCACCTCGATCAGCGGTTCGATCCGGTGACCCGCGAGCTGGGCCCGTTCGGCCAGTTGGCGGCGGGTCGGTTCCTTCCATCCGTAGTGCGCGTCGTAGAGGATCACCGTGGCGTGCGCGAACTGTTCGATGGTGACCGCGCTCGCCACGCGCTCCGGTGCGGCGGAGGCGTAGAGCACCTCGTCCCGGACCAGCGGGGTCACCCGCAGCCCCTCGGCATCGATGGGCAGCACCACCAGACCGGCTTCCAGCCGGCCCTCGGCGACCTCCGCCGCGACCTCGACCGAGTTCATCCCCACCAGCCGGATCCGCACCTCCGGAAACCGGCGATGGAACTCCTCGGCCAGATCGGACAGCAGATAGTACGAGGCATTGCGGAGCACGCCGAAGGTGGCTACACCGCCGGTCAGCGACCGCACCGATTTCAGCGCCGCGACTCCGCCGTCGGCCGCCGCCAGCGATTGCTCGGCATGTGGCAGCAGGGCGACCCCGGCGGCGGTCAGCACCAGTTTGCGGCCGCCGCGGACGAACAGGATGGTCCCGTATTCGTCCTCGAGTGTCCGGACGAGTTCGGAGACCGATGCCTGGGCGATGCCCAGCGATTTGCCGGCGGCGGTGAACGTCCCGGTCCGGGCCGTGACGAGAAACGCGCGCAGTTGCCGGAGAGTCACAGGGTGATCCTATGCGACGAGCAGTCACTACCCGGGTTGTCCGAGGCCACCGCGGCTCCTAGGTTCTAGTTCGTGACCCTCTCGCCCTGGCAGACCTACAGCGTCGCCGACCTCCGCCGGATCATGGCGGACAGGGCCGTGAGCAGCGAGGAGGTCGCCCGCACGTACCTGGACCGGATCGACCGCTTCGACCGCGCCGGATCCCCGCCGCTGAACTCCATCGTCGATATCGACCGCGCGGCGATCGAGCACGCGCGCGCCCGGGACCGCGAACGGGCGGCGGGCCGGGTCCGCGGCCCGCTGCACGGTATCCCGTTCGTGGTGAAAACCAATATCGCCGCGACCGGACTGCCGGCGACAGCGGGCAATCGCGGGCTCGCCTCCTACCGGCCCCGCACCGACGCCGCCGTGATCCGCGAACTCCGGGCCGCCGGCGCGATCGTCCTCGCCTCCGCGAACATGTCGGAATTCGCCTGGCACGGAACATTCACCGAGAGCTCGATCCGCGGTATCACCGCCAATATCTTCGACACCGCGCGCAGCGCCGGCGGGTCGAGCGGCGGGAGCGCGGTGGCGGTGGCCGCGGGTTTCGCGCCGATCTCCCTCGGCACCGATTCCTGTGGCTCCGTGGTGGGACCGGCGGTCCACGCCGGACTCGTCGGCTTCCGGCCCTCCGGTGGCGCGGTCGGCCGGAGCGGTGTCATCCCGCTGTCCCCGTCCCAGGATGTCGTCGGCCCGATCGGCCGGACCGTGCGCGATATCGCGGAATTCGCCGATGTAATGACGGGTGGGCGGCATTCCTGGCTCGCCGGAGTGGCGGAGACCGATCTCGCGAAACTTACTGCCACCTTCCTGACCTGGCCTTTCGATACACCATCCGGCCATTCCGCACCGCGCGACCACGACGACCGATCCGCTCGATTACGGGCACTCGCCGACCACACGATAGACACGCTCACTCGTGAATTCCGGCTGCGCCGCACCGAGTTGCCCGAGCTGGATGCCGCTTTCGCCCGTGACGTCCTCACCGACAGCGGATGGACGGACGCACGGGATTCGATCGACCTGTTCCTCGAACGGACCCCGGCCCGATACGAACCGGCCGCCGGCGCCCGGCCGGGATCCCGGCCCACCTTCGCCGATCTGCTCACCGCGACGGCCCTCGACCGGGACACGGCCGCGGCCTGGCTGGCGGCGCCGCCGATACCGAACCCGGCCCACGACATGGCCCTGGCGAAACAGCGCGCCGGGCGCCGGGCGCTCACCGAACTGCTCACCCGCCGCGGCGTCGACGTGCTCATCTACCCCACGAGCCCCGATATCGCCCACCCCGGCTGGGCCGGGACCGCCGCGGCCGGCATCGCCTCGAACACCGGCGCGCCCTCGGTGCAGGTACCCATCGGCGAGGTCGCCGGTCTCCCCGTCGGCCTGACGGTCACCGCGGCCCCCGGCCGGGACACCCGCGCGCTGGCAGTCGCGGCGGCCCTGGAGGCGGTCGTGACGAACGCGGTACGCCCGCCCCGAATCGGAAGTTGAGGCCGCACCGTTCGCGGAGTTCTCCGGCGACCTGGTCTCTCACCCGTAACGGGTGAGGAAC
Organism: Nocardia sp. NPDC050799; assembly: GCF_040654015.1. Taxonomy (NCBI): domain Bacteria; kingdom Bacillati; phylum Actinomycetota; class Actinomycetes; order Mycobacteriales; family Nocardiaceae; genus Nocardia; species Nocardia sp. NPDC050799. Next base: position 28,732 of record NZ_JBFAHF010000035.1, on the reverse strand, counting down.
CGGCGTGCGACCGGCCCTAGGGTCGATCCGGAAGCGTACTCACCCTTGATGAAGGAGCCGGAGATGGCCGGTACGTTGACCGTCTGGAAGTTCCCCACCGCCACCGGCGCCGATACCGCCGTATCGACCTTGGATGATCTGCAACGCCGCGAGTTGATCACCGTGCAGGACGCGGCCGTGGTCAGCTGGCCGGCGGACGCGAAGAAACCCAAGACCCGCCAGTTACACAGTCTGGCCGGGCTCGGCGCACTGGGCGGCGCGTTCTGGGGCCTGCTGTTCGGGTTGTTGTTCTTCATCCCCCTGATCGGTGCCGCGATGGGCGCGGGTCTGGGCGCGATGTCGGGGTCGCTGGCCGATATCGGTATCGACGACGACTTCATCAAAGAGGTGCGCGACAAGCTCACCCCCGGCACCTCGGCGCTGTTCGCGTTGACCTCCGATGCCACGGTGGACCGGGTGCACGAGGCGTTCCACGGCCAGTCGGCGGAGTTGATCTCCACCAACCTGTCCCATGAGCAGGAAGCCAAGTTGCGCGAGGTCTTCGCCGACTGATCTCCGGCTCCCGCCCCGCAGGAGTGCCTGTGAACGCTTATCCACCGATTGCCGGGCGCGGGATGGTGGGCGGTCCGCAGACCGCGGCGCCGGTGTCCTCGGCCGGGACGATTCGGTGATGGATTCCGACCTGACCACTGTGCTGCACGGGCCGCTGTTCTCCCGCCGGACTCCACTGGACCGCGATAACGCCGCCGGCCGGATCAGCGCCTACATCTACGGCAACATCCTCGTGCTCACCGCCCTCGTCCCCGTCGTCACCGCCGAGAAACACCTCGGCATCCTCATCGTGGCCGGCACCGCCGGCTCCACCTTCCTGGCCCACAGTTTCGCCGAAACGGTCGCCCGCACCGTCCGCGAACAACACACCGCCACGGTCGCCGACCGGGTCCGTGCACTCCGCAATTCGGTACCGATCCTCACCTCCGCGGTGCTGCCCTGCGCCGTCCTCGCCGCCGGCTGGCTGGGCTGGCTCCAACCCCGGACCGCGCAGATCTTCGCCGAACTGGTCATCCTCGTGCGTATCGGCGGGATCGTCTTCGTCATCGGCAGACTCCGCGGCCGGCATCCCACCCGCGCCACCGTGATCACCGCGCTGCTGCTCACCCTCGCCGCCGCCCTCGTCGTGATCGTCAAGATCGCGCTGACCCATTGAGGCCGCCCCACGCGACCCGCCGACACCGCAGCCAGGACCTTGTGCGCTTGCGGCGGAAAGCCTTCGATGGCATCACCGGCGAGGTGGGCGCGGCACCCGGCAGCGGTCGCGGGGAGCGCATCGAGCCGGGCCGGTGGACACGGGCAGTCTGTAACCATGAACAGCAGTGACCTCGCCCGTATCCTGCCCGAGGTTCTTCGCGCCGTCACCCGCGGCGAACCGGATATCACCACCCTGGCGACATCGCTGACCGAACTGGGACTCGACGCCGGCGCGGTAGGCGATATCGTCGACCACGCACGTCGCGACCGGGCCGAGGTCACGCGCCTACGGCGCCGCGAACAGGAGCTCACTGCGCTGTTCTCCAGTGCCCGCGATCTGGCCGAGGTGCGTGATATCGATGCGCTGCTGGCCAGGTTGGTGGCGCGCGCCCACGAGATGATGGGCACCGATGTGACTTATCTGTCGGAGTTCGACGCCACCACCCGCGACCTGCACGTCCGCAAGACCATGGGGGCGGTGACCCCGCAATTCCAGGACCTGCACGTCCCCGCCGGAACGGGACTGGCGAGCCGGATCGCCGATACCCGGTCGGCGCAGTGGGCGCCGCGGTACAGCGAGTACGCGGGAGGCACCCACGAGCACACCATCGACGATGCCGTCTTCGCCGAGGGGATCATCTCCATCCTCGGCGTGCCGATGCTCTCCGACGGCACCGTACTCGGCGTGCTCTTCGCCGCGACCCGGCAGGAACACCAGTTCACCCCCGAAGAGATCGCGCTGCTCTCGGCGCTGGCCGACCACGCCTCGGTGGTGTTGCAGACCGCGAACATCCTCACGCAACTCCGGGAGTCGCAGGACCGCACCCGCGGCGCCCTGGAGAAATTGACCGCGCACCTGGAAGCACGCGATCGGTCGAGCGCGGTCCACCAGGAACTCGTCCACGCCGTCCTGTCCGGCGGCGGCTTCACACAGGTCGCGCATACCTTGGCGGCGGCGCTGGACCGGCGGGTGACGATCATCGACGCCGACTCCTTCTCGCTCGCCGCCTCCGCGGACCAGGAGCATACGCCGGTGAGTCTGTCCCCGGATGTGCGTGCCGCGATAGCGCTGAGTCGGGCGAGCGGGCACTGCCGGTCTGTCGCCGACAACAGATCGGTCGAGGTGGTTGCCGCCGTCACCGCCGGTGAACTCCACTTCGGGGCGCTGCTGCTCAGCCCGGGCAGTGTGGAACTCGGTCCGGTGGAGCGACGCACGATCGAACGGGCGGCTCAGGTCGCCGCTCTGCTGGCCCTGCAACAGCGGGCGGTCACCGACGCATCCCGCCGTGAGCGCGGCGAACTCATCGCCGATATGCTGCATTCATCGCCGGAGCGACGTCGCGGTATGGACCAGCGGGCGCGCAACCACCGCCTGACGTTGTCCGAACTACGTACGCTGCTCATCGTCGATGTGCCGCCGGCCCGGCGGTCCGGGGCCGAACGCGCCGCCGCGGGTTTCCTCGGCCGCGGCGGGTTGGTGGGTGAGCACGCGACCACCATCACGGTGATCGGATCGGCTGTCGATCCAATGGCCTTCGCGAACGATCTGCGAAGACATCTCATCGGCACACTGGGGGCCCCGGTGCTGGTCGTGGCCCCGCCGCGGGCCACCGCGCCCGACGAGCTCCCGGACCTGTTCCGCACAGCGCAGCAGACCGTGCGCCTGCTGACCGGGCTGGGCATCGACGATCGCGCGGTCGCCACCGACGCCTACGCCCCGTACACCGTCCTGTTCGGCGCCAACCCGCAAGCCCTGCAGTCCTTCCTCGATCTCACCATCGGTCCGGTCGTCGACTACGACGCCCGGCACGGCACCGATCTGCTCACCACACTGCGCACCTTCGTACGGCACGAGGCAAGCCCGACGAAGACCGCGCGAGCGCTGAACTACCACCCCAATACGATCCTGCAGCGCCTCGACCGCCTCAAAGCCCTGCTCGGAGCGGATTGGCGCCAGGACGAACACCTCTTCCGTATCTCGCTCGCCACTCGGCTGGACGAGTTGCGTTCGGTATCCCGGCTATGAACAGCAAATGTGCCCTAAACACACTGAAACCGCTGTTTCATGTGGTCAGACCACATGTCGCGGGTTACAGCGCGGTCGTACCGTCGGACCCGGCAAATGTTCGATCGGGGCCGCGGATACCGCGCCCCCGCGATGTGGAGGGCGGCACAGTGACCGTGAACAGCAGGATTCCGGGATTCAAGGACTCGTCCGTCGAGCAGCGCCGCTCGGTGGTTTCCGAGCGGACCGGGGTAGCTGTCGCGGAGCTGGACGTTCTCGAACCCACGCACGGCCTGGACACCGAACATGCCGATCACATGATCGAAAATGTGATCGGGGTGCTGGGTATTCCGGTCGGCATCGCCACCAACTTCCGGATCAACGGCCGAGATTATCTGGTCCCCATGGCCACCGAGGAGCCGTCGGTCGTCGCCGCGGCGAGCAATGCCGCACGGATGGCCCGCGAGCGAGGCGGATTCTTCACCTCCGGCACCGGTCCGGTGATGCAAGCGCAGATCCAGCTACTGGACCTACCCGATCCCGAGGCCGCGCGCCTGCGCATACTGGAACAACGCTCGACCGTCGTGGACCTCGCCAACGAGCAGGACCCGACCCTGGTCCGGTTCGGCGGCGGCGCGACAGACCTCCAGGTGCGTCTGGTACCGACGCGAACCGGCACGCATGTCGTCGCGCATCTGGTGGTCGATGTGCGCGATGCGATGGGGGCCAACGCGGTCAACACCATGGCCGAGGCCATCGCGCCCCGGCTCGCGGCCATCGCCGGCGGGCGGCCCCTGCTGCGCATCCTCACCAATATGGCCGACCGGCGAATCGTGCGGGCCCGCGCCGTCTTCGACCGTGATCTGCTGGGCGGAGAGCAGGTCGTCGACGATATCGTGCACGCCTCCGCGCTCGCCGAAGCCGACCCCTACCGTGCCGCCACGCACAACAAGGGCATCATGAACGGCATCACCGCCGCGGTGCTGGCCTCCGGCAACGACACCCGCGCCGTCGAAGCCGGGTGTCACTCCCACGCCGTCGGTCCCGAGGGGCGGTACACGGCTCTTTCGCACTTCGAGAAGACCGCCGACGGACATCTGACCGGCACGCTGGAGGTGCCGATGGCGGTCGGTCTGGTGGGCGGAGCCACCAAGGCCCATCCCGTCGCGCAGGCAGCGATCAAGATCCTCGGCGTGGCGTCGGCCACCGAACTCGCGGAGGTCGTGGTCGCGGTGGGACTGGCCCAGAATCTCGGCGCCTGCCGCGCCCTCGCGGCCGAAGGCATCCAGCGTGGCCATATGAGCCTGCATGCCCGTACCGTCGCGGTCACCGCCGGAGCGCGCACCGCGGAGCTCGACGCTGTCGTCGCGCAGCTCATCCAGGACAGGAACATTCGCGTCGAGCACGCCGAAAAGGTGCTCGCCGACCTGCGGAACCGGAGCTGAGATGGCGCCCGACACCGAGGCCGGCCGCCGGCCCACACCGCACGTCCACCGCAGGCCGGATCTGCCGGCCGCGGTCCGGGTCTACGAAGTCGGCCCCCGCGACGGTCTCCAGGCAGAATCCACTGTGGTACCGACACCGGCCAAAGCCGAATTCTGCCGGCGGCTCGCCGCCGCGGGGGTGTCGGCGCTCGAGCTCACGAGCTTCGTCTCACCGCGATGGATCCCGCAGCTGTCCGATGCCGAGCAGCTGCTGGCCGTCCTGGACCTGCCCAGCGATATCCGCCGGGTGGTGCTGGCACCGAACCGCCGCGGGCTCGACCGGGCGTTGGCCGCCGGCGCCACGGAACTCGCCGTATTCGTGAGCGCGACCGAGACCTTCGCGGACAAGAACCTGCACACCACCGTCGACGGCGCGATCGAATCCGCAGGCCCCGTAGTGCGCGGCGCCGGAGCACAGGGGCTTGCCACGCGCGGATACATTTCGATGTGTTTCGGGGACCCCTGGGAGGGCGCTGTCGACACCTCGGCCGTCGCCGATATCGCCGAACGCCTCCTCGACATGGGGGTGGCCTCGATCTCGCTGGGCGACACCATCGGGATCGCCACACCCGGACACGTCCTCGACCTCCTGGAAACCCTGTGCGCCCGCGGTATCCGCCCGGAGATCACGGCGATGCATTTCCACGACACCTACGGCCAGGCGCTCGCGAACGTCTATGCCGCCCTGAGCGCCGGGATCACCGAGTTCGACAGCGCCGCCGGCGGCCTGGGTCGCTGCCCGTATGCCGCCGGAGCCACCGGAAATCTCGCCACCGAGGACCTGGTGTGGATGCTGCACGGCCTCGGTATCGCCACCGGTATCGATCTGGACATGCTCACCGCGACTTCCCGGTGGATGTCGACCATCATCGGTCGGCCCAGCCCTTCGCGAGTGGTCCGCGCCCTCACCGCCTCGACATCCTGACCTGCCCGACCCCCTCGACACCGACGGAGTACCCATGCCCACCCAACCCCCGCCGACCGCGGCAGTGCCACCGGTCGACCCGCCCACCGCAGAGCCGGCCTCCGGCCGCGAACATCCGCAGTACCTGGAGGTATGGGGTGATACCGTCGTCGGTCGCCACCTCGCCGTATCCGTGGTCATCGGCATCGGCGTGAGCCTGTCCGCACTTCTGCTGTCGGAGCGAGCCTTCTCTTCGTTCGTAGCGAACGACTCGCTCGCCGACGCCTACGCGCTCCTGGTGGGGATCGCCGGATGTGTGATCGCCGGTCTGATCTGCGGGCGACTTTTCCGTCCGAAGCGGATCGTGGTCACCGAGGTGTCCGAAGACGCGGCCGTCGGCGAGGTCATCGCCGCACTGCGCGAGGAACGACAGGGGCTGGGCTCGCTCGATGATCTGCCCGCACACACCCGGCGTGAACTCGACGAACTCGGGTTGAGCCGGCGGTTCACCGAAGCCGAACACTCCACCACCGGGACAGTGTCATGAGTTCGATCCTCACCAGCGATATCGCGCTGGCCATCATGCTCGCCGTGGTCGGCGCGATCGTCTTCTCCTTGATCGGAATGGTTTCGGGTACCGACGAAACCGCGACCATCGCCCCGCTGACCCTACTGGTGATTCTGCTCGGCGCTCCCCCGGCAGGCGTGTTCACATTCTTCCTCGCCGGAGCCGTGGCCAAACATATGACGCATGCGGCGCCGACCACACTCCTCGGTATACCCGGGGACACGATGGCGGTTCCGCTCATGCGCGAAGCGCGAATGCTGCGCGCGCTGGGCGTACCCCATATCGCGCTCCGCAAAGCGATCTCCGCGGCCCTGATCGCCGCGGTGATAGCCGTCCCCGCCGCCGTACTGTTCGCCGTGCTGCTGGCCCCGGTCGCCGACACGGTCCAGTCCGCCGCCCCGTGGTTGTTCCTGCTGGCCGCCATCGGCATCGCCTACGCGTCGCCCGGGAAATGGGCGGGCGTGCTCGCGCTCGTACCGTTCGTGGTCCTCATCCTCGGTCTCAAACAGCTCACGGCGTCCTACGATGTCGCGCTCAACATCAGTTACTTCCTCGGCATCGCCGTCGGACCGCTGATCGCCGACCTCTTCTTGTCCTTGGGACCACAGGGACGTGCCGAGATGGCGCGCAAGGAGCCTGCGACGGTATGGCTCGCACCCGACGTCAAGACCTGGAAGGGCTACTTCCCCAATCCCTTCCGGATCCTCGACCGTGGACAGACCGGCTACGTCGCGGCCACCGCCACCGTTTCCAGCGCCACCTTCGTTTTCAGCCCGGTCGCCATGACGGTCCTGATGGGTGAAGTGGTCGGGAGCCGCGTCAAACACGGCTACCGCCGGCTCACTTCGGTAATCGCTGCCCGCAACGGCACGACCGAATCCACCTATATCGCCGAAGCCCTGATCCCCCTCATCGCCTTCGGACTGCCGCTGAGCCCGGTCGCCGCCGGGCCCGCCGCCCCCTTGTTCAACGCGCCACCGGTTTTCACCACCGACGACGGCAATGGCAATATCGACAACCTGTCCACCGCACTCACCAGCACCGAATTCCTGCTCTACGGACTCGCTGCCGTCGCGGTGGCCGGCCTCATCGCCTACCCCTTCGCGATGAACTTCGCGCATCGGGCCGCGACCGTCGTCGTGCGGTTCGTAAGCCACGAAGCCATCATCGCCGCCTTCGCCGGACTCGTCGTGGTGATCAGCGTGTGGGAGGGCGGGATTCTGGGACTCGCCGTGACACTCACGGTCGGTCTCGTGGGCGGCCTGCTGTGCCGGTTCTTCAAGATCCACGCCGGAGTGTTGTTCATGGGTTACTACGTCGCGGTACTGACGATCCCCGCGGTGCTCGCACTCTGAGCGAGCGCCGACCCGCTCCGGCAGTGCCGAGGGTTCCGCCGCCGTCACCGACCACGGTTCCGGCGGCGGATCCACCGGCCACCCAGCATCTCCCCCAGTCCACACCGATTCCGGTGTCGTGGCCGAGCATATTCCGACAGGGCATCATCGAGGCCGGCGGAATCGCCTCCGCCGAACGGGCTCGTGTCGCCGGCGGACTTCGCGGCCGGCATCCACTCCCACGCCACCGTGATCCCCGCGACGCTGCTCCCTCGTCGGCGCCCTCGTCGTGGTCGTCGGCACCGCCCTGCCCACCGATCACCCCGCGGTGTCTCCATAGGATTTCCCTGTGCAAATCCCAGGATAGAAACGGGTTGTCCATTGCCCGAGCCCGCCATACCGTCGAATCCATGAAGTTCACCCCCGCCCGCCTCGCCGAACTCGAAGGCTCCTTCCAGATCCTCAAGCGCCCCGCGCTGGATCGCCCGGCCGCCCAGCGCGACCCGAAGGTCATCGCGACCGTCTCGGAGATGCTCTCCACGATCGAACAGGGGGGCCTCGACGCGGTGCTGTCCTACGCTCGCGATCTCGACGGCTTCACCGCAACCCAGGTCGAACTCGGCGCGGCCGAACTGGCGCGGTCCGGCGATTCGCTGTCGCCCGAGCTGCGGACGGCGCTGGAACTGGGCCACGAACGGACCAGCGGGTTCGCCCGGGAAACCCGGTCGCATCTGGTCGATTTCGAGACCCGCCCGGCGCCCGGCCTGACCACCGGCGTGCGCTATGTACCGATCTCCCGGGTCGGCGCCTATGTCCCGGCCGGCCGTTTCCCGCTGCTCGCCGGGGCGTTCATGACCGTCGGTGTGGCCAAGGTGGCCGGGGTCCCGACCGTGCTCGCCTGCACTCCCCCGCGCCGCGACGGCACCGCCGACCCCGCCGTGCTCTACTCCTGCCATCTCTCCGGCGCCGACCGCGTCTACGTGCTGGGCGGTGTCCAGGCGCTGGCCGCCATGGCGTTCGGCCTGCTCGGTGAACCGTCGGTCGATATGCTCGTCGGCGCCGGCAACGCCTATGTGGCCGAGGCCAAGCGGCAGCTTTTCGGCAAGGTCGCCATCGACCTGCCGGCCGGCCCGTCCGAGGTCGCGGTGATCGCCGACGAGACCGCCGATCCGGCCACCGTCGCCGCCGATCTCCTGGGTCAGGCCGAACACGGCACCGAATCGCCCGCCGCCCTGGTCACGACCTCGCGGCAGCTGGGTGAAGCGGTGATCGCCGAGGCCGACCGGCAACTGGAAACCCTGAAGACCCGCGATATCGCCGGACCGGCCTGGCGTGACTACGGGTCGGTGACCTGGGCCAAGGACGCCGCGACCGCCGCGGCCCTGATGGACGACCTCGCACCCGAGCACCTGGAGGTCCAGACCGCCGACGACGAGTACTACCACAACACCCTGCACAACTACGGCTCGATCTTCCTGGGCCGCTGGAGCACGGTGGCGTACTCCGACAAGGGCATGGCGGGCACCAATCACGTACTGCCGACCGCCGGTGGCGCCAAGCACAGCGCGGGCCTTTCGGTCTCCCGCTTCCTCAAACCGCTCACCTACCAGCGCGTGGAACGGTCGGCCACCCCCGAGGCGGCCGGTGCCGTCGAAACCATTTCGCAGTACGAAGGTATGGCCGCTCACGAGGCGACCGCGACCATCCGTCTCAACGCCTACCGGACCGGCGAGGCCTGAGATACGCCCCGGCCGCAGGCCATCAGCCCGTGCGCGTAACCGGAGTGCCCCCACCTCGCATCCGGCGGATGGGGGCACGCCGATTTTCGAGTTCAGGGCCACCAGAGCGCGACCGTGAGCCCCAGCAGACCCAGCGTCATCTGCATCAACGTCAGGTCAGCCATCCACCGGCCGCCCCCGCGAAGCCTCGGCACCGCCCCAGCGGTGACCGCGCGGGTAGAGCCGTATCGGGGTGATCAGTGCCGCGTGCTCGGTGACCGACTGCCGCACCGATTCGGCGTGTTCGAAACCGGGTACGACCACTGCCCGCGCATCGAACTCGCTCGCGTGCCGGGCCAGCGCCAGCACGGTCACCAGCGGACGCGCGTCGGTGTACACCGTGTACACGAGTCGATACCCGTGCCGCCGCGCCAGCTCGTGCAGATCCACGGCAGGCGTAGGAACATCACGCCTGACCAGCCCGATCGCGGTCGGATTCTCAGCAGTGACCACGCGGGCCTCCCGCATCCGCGCACCAGCGCCGCATCGCGTACGCGATGAACTTCAACTTTTCGATCGCCGGCAGCACCACCGCGGGCCCGTCCGGAATCCGCGTGACCCCGGGTGTGCGGGCAGGTAGCCGTCCCGAACGCGCTTCGCTCGGCCGACCGCACCGTAATCCTGTGACATACATGGGTTATCCACCGCTCCTGGCTAGTCTTGGCGAGCACCCGGCGCAGGGTCCAACAGGACATCAGCGACCAAACTGTGAACGTTGGACCACCAGTTCGCGGCGCTCCTGGCGTTGATCTGGTGTCCCCCAGTGATTACGAGGGGTGGCCTGCGCCGGGTGCATTCTCAGTAGACAAAAGCCCCAGCGGGTTTGGAAGCTTCCGGCATCTCAATTACTGAGAAATTCTGCAATATTCCAGTTTTCGCCCTCCGCGCATTCCAGTTCGAGGCACACTGCCTTCCAGTGCGGGATGTGGAGGCCCGCGTAATGGGGAGTGGGATGGCAGACAGGGAGACCGACAGCACTTTCGCGCGACGGATGCTGGGACGGCAGCTACGACACCTGCGCGAGACTTCGGGAGTCAGCGTCCAAACGGCCAGGCAGGCCATCGGGGTGGGTCATCAGACTCTGTGGCGCTTGGAGACCGGGCAGTCCACGCGGATCTCGGCGTTGCAGGTGCGGGAGCTGTGCCGAATCTACAAGGCGCCCGATGAGGTTACGGACGTACTACTCGAACTACTGGGCGGACTGTCGTACAAGTCGTGGTGGCATGCCTATCGCGAGGCGGTACCAAAAGATTTCGACCTCTACCTAGGTCTGGAGGTTGCGGCCAGTCGATTCCTGACCTACGCCCCGATCCTGCTTCCAGGGCTGGTCCAGACCCAGCCATACCGGCGGGCAATGATCTGGGTATCGAATCCGGGGATGCGCACCGTAGAGGTAGAACAACATATCGAGATCGCAACCCGCCGCCAGTCACGGGTGCACGATGATCCCAGCCTGGTAGTAGAGGTCCTGGTGAGCGAGGCTGCCTTACGGCACCGGATCGGGGGGCCCGCGGTGATGGCCGAGCAACTGGAGTATCTCGCCGAGTTGAGCGAGCTTCCCAATGTGTCGGTCAAGGCCATCCCATTCACTGCTACCCACGTCGGCCTCGACGCAGGATTGTTCGTCCTGCTGGAGTTCCCACCGCATCGAACACCGTGGCTCTCAGAGCCGCCGGTTGTGTACGTTCAGGGCTACACCAGCGACCAATATCTCGAGCGGCCGGAGGAAATCGACCGATATCAGATGGCTGCCGCCGACATCAGGCGCGTCGCGCTCGATGAAGGCCGAACCCGAGACCTGGTGCACAAGATAGCGAAGGAGCACCATGAACAGCGCTGACCTACCCGAGGCCCAGTGGTTCAAGAGCAGCCGAAGTTCCGGCACCAAGGAGTGCGTTGAAGCAGCGCATTTGAGCGAAGGTTTCGTCGGCGTGCGCGACTCGAAGGATCCGACCGGCCCCGCTCTGGTCTTCACCCCTGGTGAGTGGGACGCCTTCCTGGCGGGCGCGAAGTCCGGAGAATTCGACCGGCCGTAGCCCTCGACCAACGAAACACCGTCCCGGGGCTGGTCGCTCGGTTGCCGCAACTGGCCTCGAGACGGGGTCGTGACGGCGACCGACTCGTTTCCGCTTCCGGCCGACCCACCCATGCACCTCGGCTTTCTCGTTCAGCTGATGCCGACGGGACCGCGTCCTGAATACGCGGATCGCACTGAGCCAGTAGATAAGTCAGAGACTGCGAGTAGTTTCGCAGCCATGCCCGCCCAACCGTCGAACCCGCACGACGCGTACTTCCGGTACGTCCTGGCCCGCAACTCGGTCCCCGAGCCAAGGAGGCAATAGTGACCACAGCCGAACGGCTCCGCGCCGAAGGCCGCGCCGAAGGCCTCGCCAAGGGTCGCGCCGAAGGTCGCGCGGCAACCTTGATCGACCTGCTGACCGTCAAGTTCGGATCGGTACCCGAGACCACGATCCGCACGATCCGCGCTGCCGGCCCGGACAGCGCCGACACCTGGCTTCATCGCCTGATCATCGCCACCACCCTCGACCAGGTTTTCGCCTGACGACCCACACAGAGTCCGGCTTCGCCGGCCGCCCGACCGTTCGTGCGTCGGCTGGGCCCGTCGAATCGAGGGTCGTTCGCGCGACACACGGACCCTCGGCGTCTGCCCTATTTGTCGACGCTGAGCGCTTGGGTGCGGGCGCTCAGCGAACGGCCGAGTTCGCTCACCTCCGCGTCCATCTCGGGCAGCCAGGTCCGGGTGGCCGTGCCGACGAATCGCTCGACCAGTGGGGTCTGCAGCACCGGTTTCAGCCAGCGCAGCGCGCCCGCCCACCCGGGCACATTGATCCGCTCGGCACGCCGCTCGATGCCCCGTTCGAAGGCGGCAGCGCATTCCCGCACCGTGACGGTTTTCTGGAACAGGCCCGGCAACGAGGCGAGCGCCCGCGCGGCCGCCGGCAGATCGGTGAACGTTTCCCGCACCAGCGCGGTGTCGATCCACAACATATGCGCCGACCCGACCGCGACGCCACGGTAGCCGACCTCCGCTCGCACAGCGTTGGCGAATTGCTCCACTCCGGCTTTCGTCGCGGCGTAACCCGCCAGCCCGGGCATCGCTACGTAGGCGGCGACGGACGATACGAACAGCACGTAGCCACGACGTTCAATGACCGCGGGCAGCGCGGCGCGCACGGTATGGAAACACCCGACGAGGTTCACGTCGATCACCCGCCGGAAGGCAGCGGGGTCCACCGCCAGGATCGATCCGTAGCTGCCGATACCGGCGTTGGCCACGACGACATCGATTCCGCCGAACCTTTCGATTCCCCGCGCGACCGCGGCCTCCATCGCGGCGAGATCGCACACATCGGCGGTGACCGCCACGACGTACTCGTCGCCGCCCAGTTCCACGGCGAGCTCCCGCAGCGGGGGCGGATCGATATCGGTGAGCACCAACCGCGCGCCGCGCGCCCGCAGCCGCCGGGCGAGCTCCGCACCGATACCGCGGGCGCCGCCGGTGATGAGTACGACCTTTCCGGTGAAGGCGGTCATGACGTTGAAGGTTAGACCGGCCGGTCCGGTTCCGGAAGGGTTCGACCGCCGATTTCAACGCCTGTGAGCGTGCTGTTATCCCGACGCCGGAGTCTGCACGCCCCGGCCCGAATCGTGACTCGACCATCCGGCCGCGGAACATGGTGTCGACCGAGCAGCAGCTGCCGCAGCGCCTCGGCGAGGTCGGCGGCCCACATCATCACGACGGTTCGTGGCCGAACTCGGCGGCCGGTCACGCTGGATCAGATACCGGCGTACCGGTCGAGTTCGGCCCACACGGTTTTCCCGCCGTCGCGGTAGTCGGTCCCCCACCGGGTCGCGAGCTGCGCGACCAGCAGCAGCCCCCGCCCGCCCGTGTGGTCGGGCTGCCGGGCCCGCACCGGCACGGGCGAGGCGTCGTCCACCTCGATACGGAACCCACCGCGGCCGTCGACCATCAGCCGGCAAGCGCGCGGCGAGCGGGCGTGGCAGCAGGCGTTGCTCACCAACTCATCGCTCACCTGCACCGCGTCGCAAACCTCGATCCCGGGGCAACGACCTACCAGGTGGCGCACCTCGGCCCGCACCCGCGCCGCCGGCGCCGTCTGGAGATCCATCTCGACAACAAGACCATCCGGCATACCACTGCGTCGCACCGGATCCAGTGTCACCACACCCACTGCGGCTCCTCCTCCGCTCCAGCGAGCCCCTACCCAAGGCCGCTCCCGCTGGGCCCGGCTTACCCGCCATCAACCGACAGAAACCACACGGCCGCACCTGTGGGCTCGGTTCGTCGCGGTCGGCCACTGACGGGCGACTCTCAGAGCACGAGAATTCAGTAACCCGCCACCGGCGACACCGACTCGTCGGATGTGCACGGAGCCGGCCTGGCCGGACCTGCTCATCGGTCGATCATGCCCGGTGCCCGGCCGAGCCGCGGCCCCGGCCACGCGCCCGGAAAGCAAGAAACCCGCGCCATGGCGCGGGTTTCTGTGTTGGTCAGCGCCTAGATGGCGCGGACGCTCTGAGCCTGCGGACCCTTCTGGCCCTGCTCGATATCGAACTCGACACGCTGTCCCTCTTCGAGGGACTTGAAGCCGGAGCCGGAAATTGCGGAGTAGTGGACAAAAACGTCAGGGCCGCCACCGTCTTGCGCGATGAACCCGAAGCCCTTTTCGCCGTTGAACCACTTCACACTGCCTTGCGACATACTGTTTCTTTACTTCCTGTTGCGAGCCGAGCGATCACTTCAACAACCCGTACTCACCTCAAGCATGCCACAGATCGGCCGCAAGTGCCCCGGAGGGTGAGGCAGCGCACGCCCAGCGGGGGTGCTCCGAAGATGGCCGGGTCCTCGTCCGGTTTCGCCGGAGTCCAGCCCGGACGGGCGATACCCAGCGTCGAGTGCCTCGAGGGGGCGCCGTGACCGCGGAACCCGGTCGATCATTACCTGCTCGTACAGGCGCTCCATGGTGCCGGGGCTGTGGCGCCAATCGGCGCGGGCATCGGTCAGGTGGCGGAAGAGTTGACGGGTCGCTGACCGCGACAGCTGCGCGAGAAGGTCGGTCGGCCCCGGCCGATGGGCGCAGACCTGTCCGGCTTGTCGTGCCGCTTTCCCCATCCCCCTTCTACGTTATACACGATTCGCGGCCCTCATGAGACGCCGATTTGTGGTCCATAATCGCCCACTGATGCGGAAACCACCAGGTGAGGAGTGGCGGATGAGCTATGTGCTGGGCTTCGAGGAGATCGACCGGACGCACGTCACGACCGTCGGCGGCAAGGGCGCGAACCTCGGCGAGCTGTCGCGGATCGACGGTATCGCGGTACCGGAGGGTTTCTGCGTGACGACGGCCGCCTTCCAGCGGGTCGTTGCCGAAGTGCCGGCGATCGACGACAGGATCGATCGGTTGTCGCAGCTCGAACCGGATGACCGGGAGTCGATCCGGGTACTGAGCGCGGAGATCCGCGCAGCGATCGAAGAATGCGCTGTTCCCGGCGATGTGGCGGCGGCGATCACCGGCGCACTCGCCCGGCTCGGGGCGCGGGACGCCTGTGCCGTCCGATCCAGCGCGACGGCCGAGGATTTACCGACCGCGTCGTTCGCCGGTCAGCAGGACACCTTCCTGAACGTCGTGGGACCGGAGGCGGTGCTGCGGCACGTCGGCCGGTGCTGGGGGTCGCTGTTCACCGAGCGAGCCGTCACCTACCGCCTGCGCAATGGCTTCGATCAGCGGAAGGTGCGGATGGGGGTGGTCGTGCAGCGGATGGTGTTTCCGCGGGCGGCCGGCATCCTGGTCACCGCGGACCCCCTCACGTCCAACCGGAAGGTCGTTTCCGTGGACGCCGGGTTCGGCCTCGGCGAAGCCCTGGTTTCCGGTCTGGTGAACCCGGATGTCTACACGGTGCGTGACGGCGAAGTCGTTTCCGAAACGGTGGCCACGAAACGGGTCGCTGTCGAGGCCGCACCGGAGGGCGGCACACGCGTAGTGGAGATCGAGCCCGAACGGCAGAACCGGCCGGTGCTCATCCAGGCGCAGATCGTGCGCCTTGCGCAGCTGGGCCGCCGCATCGAGGCACACTTCGGCAGCCCGCAGGATATCGAATGGTGCCTGGTGGACGATGAATTTCGCATCGTGCAGAGCCGGCCGATCACCACACTGTTCCCGATTCCGGAGGCCGACGACGACGAAAACCACATATACATCTCCGTCGGCCATCAGCAGATGATGACCGACCCCATGAAGCCACTGGGGATCTCCGTATGGCAGCTGACCAGCCCGGCGCCCATGCGGCACGCGGGCGGCCGGTTGTTCGTCGATGCCACCCGGGGCCTGGCGACTCCCGCGACTCGCGCGGCCATGGTCGAGGGTTTCGGCAAATCCGATCCGCTGACCGGGGACGCGCTGCGGACCGTCCTCGAGCGTGACGACTTCCTCCCGCCGGACCCGGACGAAGGGCCCGGCGGTCCGCTGGCCGATGCGGGCCCCACCCTGATCGAGGCCGATCCGGCCGTGGTCGCCGAGCTGATCGCGGACAGCGAGGCGTCCCTGGAGGCCCTGAAACGTGATATCGGAACCAAATCCGGGCCGGAGCTGGTCGACTTCGTCCTGGCCGATTTCCGAGAGCTGCGCCGGGTGCTGTTCCACCCGCGCAGCCAGCAGGTCATCAAGGCGGGAATGGAGGCCACCTGGTGGCTCAACGATCAACTGCAGGAGTGGCTGGGCGAGAAGAACGCGGCCGATACTCTCGCGCAATCGGTTCCCCACAACGTCACCGCGGAGATGGGTCTGGCGCTGCTCGATGTCGCCGATGTGATCCGGCCGCACCCGGAGGTGGTGGCCTTCCTGCGGCACATCGAGGACGCGGGTGCCGACGGGACCGGTTTCCTGGACGAACTGGCACAGCTGCCGGGCGGTCGTGCGGCACGCGCGGCCATCGACGCCTATCTCGACCGGTACGGAATGCGCTGTGCCGGCGAAATCGACATCACGCGGCCGCGCTGGAGCGAACACCCCGCCGCGCTCGTGCCGACGATCGTCAACAACATCAGGAGTTTCGAGCCGGGCGCCGGCGCCCGGCGTTTCGAGGACGGCCGGCTCCAGGCCGAGCGGAAAGCAGATGAACTGCTGGAGCGGCTGCGCGCGCTACCGGACGGGGATCGCAAGGCCGAGGAGGCCACGCGGATGATCGACCGGGTCCGCACCTTCTCCGGATACCGGGAGTATCCGAAATACGGCATGGTCAGCCGCTACTGGGTCTATAAACAAGCTCTGTCGCGGGAGGCCGAGCGTCTCGTGCGGGCCCGGGTGCTGCGCGAGCCCGACGATATCTTCTTCCTGACGTTCGAGGAACTCCACGAGGTCGTGCGCACGCACCGGGCGAGTGCGGAACTCATCCGCGAACGAAGGGACGCGTTCCGATCGTACGGGGCGCTCACGCCGCCCCGCGTGCTCACCTCGGACGGCGAGGCCGTCACCGGCGCGTATCGGCGCGCGGATGTACCGGACGGTGCGCTACCCGGAATGCCGGTATCCGCCGGGACCGTCGAAGGGCGTGCCCGGGTCGTCCCGGATATGGCGCAGGCCGATCTCCAACCGGGCGATATCCTGGTCACCGCCTATACCGATCCGAGCTGGACTCCCCTGTTCGTCGCGATCACGGGCCTGGTGACGGAGGTGGGCGGGCTGATGACCCACGGCGCGGTGATCGCCCGCGAATACGGCCTGCCCGCCGTGGTGGGTGTGGAGCATGCCACCCGGCTGATCCGGGACGGGCAGCGGATCCGGGTGAACGGGACGGACGGGTACATCGAGATCCTGCCCCGGCCGGACGAGTGAGACCCTGGGCGCTCCGGGCCTTCGAACTCGATACGCGGTAGCCCGCACACATCGAAGCCGCTCATGGAGATGAATTGCTCGGTCGTCGCGACCTTGCCGACAGGAGGGCTCGCGACGACCGGGGCCGCGGAGACGACGGGGTCCGGGTCACCGGGCGTGCTCACCGCAGCTCCGGGACCGCCGACGTTCAGGAGGCGGGATATTTCGGGGCGTAAGAGCGGGTCTCCGGGCTGTCGATCGATTTCCGTGGCGGCGCGCCGCAGCCCGGCCCCGTGCCGCGAGCTCGGTACCCGCGGGCTCAGACGCGCTCTTTGGACCT
The DNA here is from genome assembly GCF_040654015.1 of Nocardia sp. NPDC050799. Classification (NCBI taxonomy): domain Bacteria; kingdom Bacillati; phylum Actinomycetota; class Actinomycetes; order Mycobacteriales; family Nocardiaceae; genus Nocardia; species Nocardia sp. NPDC050799. The sequence goes on along the minus strand of NZ_JBFAHF010000035.1, from coordinate 11,218 downwards.
GGTCCGCACCCGCAGCGCGATCGGCTTCTGGGTTTCGGCGAAGAAATCGTTGCCCTTGTCGTCCACCACGATGAACGCCGGGAAATCCTCCACCTCGATCTTCCAGACCGCTTCCATACCCAGCTCGGGGTATTCCAGGACCTCTACCGATTTGATGCAGTCCAGGGCGAGCCGGGCGGCGGGGCCACCGATGGAGCCGAGGTAGAAGCCGCCGTGTTCCTTACACGCCTTGGTGACCTGAGCCGACCGGTTGCCCTTGGCCAGCATCACGAACGACCCACCGGCCGCCTGGAACTGGTCGACGTAGGAGTCCATCCGGCCCGCGGTGGTCGGGCCGAAGGAACCCGAGGCGTAGCCGTCGGGAGTTTTGGCCGGCCCCGCGTAGTACACGGCCATATCGCGCAGGTACTGCGGCATCTCCTCGCCCGCGTCCAGCCGCTCCTTGATCTTGGCGTGCGCGATGTCGCGGGCCACCACCAGCGGACCCGACAGCGAGAGCCGGGTCTTCACCGGGTATTTCGACAGTTCCGCGCGGATCTCGTCCATCGGCCGGTTCAGATCGACCTGCACCACATCGCCGCCGAGGATCTCGTCGGTCTGCTCGGGCAGATACTGCGCGGGCTCGCGTTCGAGCTGCTCCAGGAACACGCCCTCGGGGGTGATCTTGGCCAGCGCCTGCCGGTCCGCGGAGCACGACACCGCGAGCGCCACCGGGCAACTCGCGCCGTGCCGGGGCAGCCGCACCACGCGGACGTCGTGGCAGAAGTACTTGCCGCCGAACTGGGCGCCGATCCCGAAGGACTGGGTCAGCGTGAAGACTTCCTGCTCGAGTTCGAGATCGCGGAAGGCATGCCCGGTCATCGACCCCTCGGTGGGCAGGTTGTCCAGGTAGTGCGCGGAGGCGTACTTGGCTGTTTTGAGCGCGAATTCGGCGCTGGTACCGCCGATCACCACGGCGAGGTGGTAGGGCGGGCAGGCCGCGGTGCCCAGCGAGCGGATCTTCTCGTCGAGGAATTCCAGCATCCGGGTGGGGTTCAGGATGGCCTTGGTCTCCTGGTACAGGAAAGACTTGTTGGCCGAACCACCACCCTTGGCCATGTAGAGGAACTTGTAGGACGGCTGCGCGGGATCGCCGGGCGTGGAGTACAGCTCGACCTGCGCGGGCAGGTTGGAGCCGGTGTTCTTCTCGTCCCACATGGTGAGGGGCGCGAGCTGGGAGTACCGCAGGTTCAGCTTCGTGTAGGCGTCGAACACGCCGCGGCTGATCCATTCGGCATCGTCGGCACCGGTGAGCACGCCCTCGGATTTCTTACCCATCACGATGGCGGTGCCGGTGTCCTGGCACATGGGCAGGATGCCGCCGGCCGAAATGTTCACGTTCTTCAGCAGGTCCAGCGCGACGAAACGGTCGTTACCGCTGGCCTCCGGATCGTCGATGATCCGGCGCAGCTGGGCCAGATGCGCGGGCCGCAGGTAATGGCTGATGTCGTGCATCGCCTCGGCGGTCAGCAGTCGCAGCACCTCGGGGTCGACCTGGAGGAAGGTCCGGCCGCCGGATTCGAAGGTGCTGATGCCCTCGGTGGTGAGCAGCCGGTACGGGGTGTCGTCGGCGCCGATCGGGAGCAGGTCTGAATAGCGGAACTCGGGCGCGGTCACCGATCGCACTCCTTTGGAAGTGGGCTGCTGATCTAACAGGGCGCAGCCGCGGAGAGCGGCCACTGCGCCGGGGTCGAGCACAGCGAGCCTAGCGGCCGACCCCCGCACCACCTGGAGTTAGGCAAACCTAAATCGTAACTCGCCAGGCCCGCTGATCGGCGGCTTACCGGCCCCGGCACCACACGAACCAGCGCCGAATCCGTATCCGGCCACCATAACCGGCGGATTCATTTCAGGCCGTACCACCGCGAAGCAGCTGGAAAGTCGATACCGGCTCACCTGTCCGCTCGCTCTCGGACAAGGCGTGGAGCCAGAGATCCTGAACCGCGCGCGCCAGGTCTGTGCCCACTCCAACGGCAGCCGCGGTCTCGACCACATGCCCGGCGCCGGCCGCCATCATTCGCAGATGAGCGAGATCACGCCACCCGCCGGTGTCGGCGGCCAGGGCGGCGACACCGGCGTACAACCCCGTCATATCGCCCATCGACCGTTGCGCGTAGGGCAGGAACCGCTCGATCGGTTCACCCGAACGCTCGATCATGGCCAGCGCTTGTTCGAACGCGAGCAGTCCGGACAGGAACATAGCGAGGACTGCCTGGTAATACAGTTGTGCGAGCCCGACATCCGCACCCAGGTATTCGGGCCTGCCGAGGGGGCGGAGCACCTCGGTACAGGCGTCGAAAACCTCGCGTTCGCCGCTGTAGAAGATGAAGGAGTCCGCACCTCCGACCCCCGCGCCATCGGCCATCACTCCACCGGCGAGGAACCGGCCCCCTCGTGCACGGACCCATCGCGCAGCAGTACGCGTCACCTCCGGCGAATCCGACGAGAGGTTGACTATTGTCTTGCCCGGCAGATGATCGACGGCGGTCCCGAGGACGTCATACATTGCGGCGTAGTCGGTCAGGCTGACCAGGATCACTTCCCCGGCGTCGAGGGCCGGTGCGACGGTATCCGCGCGGGCAGCGCCGAATTCCTTCATGGCGTGCGCTTTCTCCGGGCTGCGGTTCCACACGGTGACCACGGTGCCCGAAGCGCGCAACGTCTCGACCATCGCCCGTCCCATCGGACCGAGACCGATAACGGTCACCGGAATCGGCCGGTCGGCCGGTGTTCCTCCGGTACGGGCTGTTCGAGGCGATTCTGCGGTCTCGTTCACGAGGATCGAGTGTCGGCGGGGCCGGTGGGACCGACAAGTACGCACTTTCCGGTGTGATACCGCACCTGCGAGTAAGCGAGCTGCTCGCGAAGCCCTCCGGGTAGGGATGACCTATATCACAGGGCGTCCCGCGCCGGACCGATCCGTACAGCGGCGTCACGGCGTGGCGGACAACGGCGTTACCGGCCGGTGGTCACCGCGGTGGCGGGCCGGCTCTCCCCGAGGCGGACGGCCGACCACGTGGTGATCACGGCGCGGACCGGACAGCTACGCCGACCGCGTCATACCACTTCGGCAGTCGATTCCGGGACCCGCAACCGCGTCGACGCGTCGACGCCCAGTCGCCGCTCGAACCCCTCGGGGATGACGATGTCGGACCGGTCCAGCTCGGTGACACCGGTCTTGCGCAGCCCGAGCAGCGCGGAATCGATACCGCCGCGCATGATGTCCAGCACGTTCTCCACACCGGCCTGCCCGTTTGCGGCCAGACCCCACAGGTACGCGCGGCCGATCATGACCGCCCGCGCGCCGAGCGCCACGGCCTTGACCACATCGCTGCCGCGGCGGATACCGCCGTCGAGCAGGATCTCGATCTCGTGTCCCACCGCGTCGGCGACCACCGGGAGGGCGCGGATGGAGGCCGGGGTGCCGTCGAGGTTGTTACCACCGTGATTGGACACCGAGATGGCGGCCACACCGGCGTCGACCGCCCGCCGCGCGTCGTCCACCCGCATCACACCCTTGAGCATGACCGGTCCGTCCCACTGCTCGCAGACCCAGGCGACATCGGCCCAGTCCGGCGGCGGCGTACCCATCCACTCCCCGTAGGCGCCGAAGAAGCCGGGCGCGGGCGCCTCGCCCAGCGCCATATTGGGCGCGGTGAGGTCGGGCAGCGAACCCGACTTCAGGTAGCGGGTCAGCCAGCGCGGTTTGGCCATCACCTGCGGCGCGAAACTCGCCATCGTCTTCAGGTCCAGTTTCTCCGGGATCACCGGGCTGCCCCAGTCGCGGCCGTGCGAGAACGACCAGTCGAGGGTGAGGATCAGGCCCACCGCGCCCGCGGCCTTCGCGCGCGCCATCCGCCCGGCGATATCGTCCTTGCTGCCGCACCAGTAGAGCTGGAAGAAGGTGACCGGATTGGCGGCGACGACCTCCTCGACCGATTTGCTGGCGAACGAGGAAAGCCCCATGGCCGTGCCGCGGGCCGCCGCAGCACGGGCCACCGCGACCTCACCGTCGGGATGTACGGCCTGGACGCCGGTGGGCGAGATGATCACCGGCATGGAGATCCGCTGCCCCAGTACGGTGGTGGACTGGTCGCGGTCGCCGATAGGTCCGGCGACATGCGGGGCGAACCCGAGTTCACCGAAGGCGGCCTGGTTGTCGTCGATGGTCAGCCCACGTTCCGAACCGGCCACCAACGCGCCGTACACCGATTTCGGCAACCGCTTCTTCGCCCGCCGATGCGCCTCGGCGACCGTTTCGAACCACGGATTCATGGTCGGATCCTTTCCACTGGTTCCGGCCACCACTGCCGGATCTGGTCGTACAACTGGGAGATGAGCAGGTCGAGCAGCCGGGCGCCCTCGGCCGCGGTGGCACCGGTGGGATCACCGAGCACACCGTTGGCGCTCACTGCCGCGACCCCACCGGCCCGCAGCCGCGGCAGGATTTCGGCGAGCGGCCGGGTATCACCGGGTTCGGCGCGGTCGGCGCGCACGCGGTCCGGGTCGAGTGCCAGCTGCAGCGAGGTTTCGGTCCGCCCGGCGTGCGCGTCGCCGTCGTGGCGCGGCGAGAACAGCCGAATATCGCGGGATTCGCGCCGTAGCAGGTCCACTGCCCGGCGCAGCGCCTCGATATTGCCGCCGTGCCCGTTGACCAGCACAATCCGTTCGAAGGTAGCGGTCGCCGAGCGGCACAGTTCCACGATCAGCAGTTCCAGGGCCGCCAGCCCGATCGACAGCGTGCCGGGGAATCCGGCGTGCTCACCGCTGGCGCCGTAGGCGATCGCGGGGGCGACGAGCACATCGGGACGTCGCGCGGCCACACCCGCACACAGTGCGCCGGCGAGATCGGTGTCGGTGGACAGCGGCAGATGTGGCCCGTGCTGCTCGGTCGCGCCCACCGGCACCACCAGCACCGGCGTGGCCGCGCGCAGCGCGTCCACGTCGGGCGATGTGAGGTCGGACACCATCATGGGCCGAGATTAACGTCAGTCACTGACATAATCAAGAGGTCCGCACTGGGGAGTGGCCCGCAGAGTACGACTCCGACCGGGCACCCGGAAGTGAGAGACCTCTCCCGGCCGGCCCGCTCGCCGCGGTCCGCGGCCGGGGGAACGGATGCCGACGCAACCCGCACGAGTCGGCAGAACCCGCGGCCCCGCGCTGCGACGCCGCAGGCGGGGCCGAAAAACATAGGGGTACCGTCCCTGAACACGGTGGCAGCAGCGCAGTATTACCGCGTGACACCACAGCACTCCCGCGGTCGCCCGCGGGGAACCACCAAACGCGAACTCGAGCTGATCGCGATGCGGTTGTTCAGTGAGCAGGGCTTCGACGAGACCACCGTGGAGCAGATCGCCGCCGCGGCCGGGATCAGCGGCCGCACCTTCTTCCGTTATTTCCCGGGGAAGGCGGAGGTGCTCTGGTACTCGTTCGACGACGAGGTCACCGCGCTCCGTGCCGCGTTCGCTACCGTGCCCGACGCCGAACCCATGATGGCGGCGGTCCGGCGGGTGGTGGTGAACGCCAACCGGTACCGCGCCGAGGACATCCCCGAATTGCGCATGCGGATGAAACTGGTCGCCGACGTGCCGGCACTGGCCGCCACCGCCGGCACCCATTACGACGCGTGGGAGCGGGCGGTGGGCGAGTTCGCCGCCGGCCGGCTCGGGGAACCCGCCGATTCACTCGTCCCGATGGCGGTCGGCCGCACCACACTGGCCGCCGCCCGGGCGGCCTTCGACGCGTGGCTCGCCCGGGCGGACGCGGATCTCACCGTGTACCTCGATCGGGCGCTGGCGGCGCTGGAACAGGGTTTCGCCACCCCCGGCGCGACGCCGCTCACCTCGGCGCGGTAGAACCGGACCGGCAGGTTTCGCCAGTATGGGCGCGGGGGTATGACTAGGCTCGGTATCGGCACGACCGCCGGAAAACCTATGATGTACTCGACCGCCGTCGAAAGGGGCACAAGTTACATGTCCGAGGTGTCCATGGGCCTTTCGGCGGACTCATTGGCTGCGGGACCCGTAGACAATCTGCTTCCGCAGCTCGTCGAGCATCTGCGCCAGAACCGCACCGCGCTGCGTGAGGAGTGGGCCCGCCGGATCACCGAGGCGCGCCTGCTCACCGCGATGACGCCCGAAGAGGTCTTCTCCGAAGCGACGTCGGTCTACGACAATTACGTCGAGGTGCTGGAGACCGGTAGCGTCGAGGCGCTGCAGGCCTACGCCCGCGATCTCTCCGAGCGCATCATTCCGCGCGGGGTGGAGACCGACGAGGTCCTCGGCATGGTGCTACTCCTGCGCGACGTTCTGGCCCGTTCGCTGTTCGAGAAGTACCAGTCCAATTTCGAATTACTGAACGCGGTACTCGACGCCTACGAACCGGCGGCCAACCGGATCGCCAACACGGTGGGCGTTTCCTTCGTGCAGGAGCGCGAGCGCGTCATCCGGCAGCAGCAGGAAGCGATCCGCGAGCTGTCCACCCCCGTGCTGCAGGTGCGTGAACAACTGCTGATCCTGCCGATAATCGGGGTACTGGACAGCCAGCGGGCCCGGCAGCTCACCGAACAACTGCTGCGCGCCATCCGCAACAATCGCGCCAAGGTCGTGGTCATCGACATCACCGGTGTGCCCGACATCGACTCCACGGTGGCCAACCACCTGGTCCAGACGGTCGACGCGTCGGGCCTCATGGGCGCCAGCGTCATCATGACCGGCCTGTCCTCGGAGATCGCGCTGACATTGGTCACCATCGGTTTGGACCTGTCGAAGATGAACGCGGTCGGCGATCTGCAGGGCGGTATCGAGGAAGCGGAGCGGTTACTGGGCTACGAAGTGTCCAGAGTGACCGAGCGCAGCGAACGCGATTCGCGCTGACCGGAAACCACTATGCCAGTACCGATACTCAAACAGGGCACCTATCTCATCGCGTCCGTGCAGTCGGCGCTGACCGATGCCGATACCGAGCGGTTGCAGGACGACCTGATGAAGCAGGTCAGCAAATACCGCGCGCAGGGCATCATCGTCGACGTGACGGCCATCGATGTGATGGATTCCTTCGCGGCCAGATCACTGCGCACCATCGCGCATATGACCCAGCTGCGCGGTGCCGAAACCGTCATTGTGGGCCTGCAACCCGAGGTCGCGTTCGCCATGGTGCAACTCGGCCTCACCTTCGAGGACATGCACACCGCACTGGATCTCGAGGAGGGCCTGGCCTGGCTGAACCACAAGGCTTCGCGGCGCCAGCACCGAGATGGTCGTGACAGTGCCCGCTGAACAGGTGGTTATCGCGGTGAAGATGTCGAACGACATCGTGACCGCACGTCAGGCCGGGCGTGAGCTGGCCGAGGAACTCGGCTTCACGCTCACCGACCGGACCATGATCTCCACGGCGATCTCGGAGGTCGCGCGGAATATCACCAGTTACGCCGGTAGCGGCGAGATCCGGCTGCAGGTCGACGAGCGCGACGGCCGCCGCGCCCTGGTGGTCCAGGCCAAGGATCAGGGTCCCGGAATCATCGATATCGCCCGGGCCATGGAGGACGGTTATTCGACCGGCCTGGGCCTGGGGCTCGGTCTCCCCGGCGCCAAACGGCTGATGGACGGTATGGCCATCGAATCCGCGCCCGGCCGAGGCACATTGGTGGAGATGTGGAAGTGGGTACCCCACGGTGCATGAGGACGGGTACATCGGCCGGATCGAATGGGCGATGGCCGGCCGAGCCCTCCCTGGACAGGATGTGTCCGGGGATCGGTGTGTCGTCCTGGACACCGGTACCGGCACCGTATTGTTCGCGGTACTCGACGGTCTCGGCCACGGAGCGGCCGCGGCCGCCGCGGTGGACCGCGCGATCCGGGTACTCGCCGAGAACCGCGCCGAGCCGCTGGACCTGCTGATGGTGCTGTGCCATCGAGCCATGTCCGATACTCGTGGCGCCGCGGTCACCCTGGCTTTGTTCGGCGCGGAGGAAACGCAGTGGCTGGGTGTCGGGAATATCGATTCGATCGTGCTGACCGCGGGCCCCACCGGGCCGCAGGTCAGCGCCACCGCGCTACAGAGCGGGGGGATCGTCGGATACCGGCTGCCGTCCGTCCTGCAGCCGCAAACCGTTCCGGTCCGGCCGGGCGATCTGCTGCTGATGTCCACCGACGGGGTGGAGGCGGAACCGGGCCACGGTGTGGACCTGGCGAAATCCACCGCCGATATCGCCCAGGAGCTGCTGAGCCGGCACGCCAAGGACACCGACGACGCCCTGGTGCTCGCGGCGCGGGTGCGGGGCGTGTCGAATGGAACCGCCCAGCGGGAAGCGTCGTGATCCGGCGAGGCCGGCGATGAGCGCTGTGCTCGCGGCGTTCCTCGACGCCTACGCCGACGCGTTGCGCCGCCATCTCGCCGACCCGGAGGGCGACGGCCTGGCCGAGGGGCACGAGCTGGGCCGCCGGGCGCTGGTCGAGGGCATCAGCCTGCTCGATCTCACCGAGCACCACTTCCGGGTGGCGAAACAGGTGCAGGCCGAGGCCGGCGAGACGGCCGGGCCGCACGATGCGGGCCGCGTGGAGAATCTCCTCGCCGAGGACGCGCTCGAATTCCTGCTGCAGACCCTGATCACGCTGGATGTCGCCACCCGCGGCTACCTCGACGGCACCCGCCGGTACGAGCAGCAGCGGTCCCGGGCCGACGATCTGGCCGGGCGCGACGAATTCCGCACCGCCCTGGTCGAATCGCTGCAGGACGGGTTCTTCGTCGCCGACGCCCGCGGCACCATCATCGAGGTGAACAAGGCGTTCGGCGAGCTCACCGGCTACGGCGCGGCCGATGTGCCCTATCCGCTGCCGCATCCCTGGTCGATCCCGGAGGGCCCGCGATACCCCGACCTGGGTACCGAGGCGTCCCGTTTCGTGGTACCGATCCAGCATCGGGACGGCCGCCGCCGCTGGATCGCGGTGAGCACCAGCGCGCTGGTCAAACCCGACGGCAAGGAGCATATCTTCGTCGGCACCGTCCGGGACGTCACCGCCGAACACGACGCCCAGGCACGCGACCAGGCCGCGAACCGGCTGGCCACCGCGCTGGCCTCGGCCACCACGGTCGCCGAGGTCCTCGAGGTGGGGCTGGACGAGCTGCGGCGCACGGTCGGCGCGGAGACCGCGGTGGTGGCGGTCTGGGCCGGGCTGACCGCGCCGGAGGTCTACATTTCCGGCAATCCCCCGGCCGCCGCGGGCGGTTCCCGGCTCGAACCGGCGACGGAGGCGATTCTCAAACGCGCCCGGGTGCGCCCCGGCCGCACACTCGTCGCGGTCCCGGAGGGCGCGGGCAGCGCACAGGGCATCGTGGCGCCGCTCGGCGAGAAGAGCGATGCCGCGCTGTGGCTGCGCTTCGCCGTCCCGCGGGTCGTCGACGCCGCCGACTGGACGCTGTTCTCACTCCTCATCGGGCATCTCAGCCTGGCCGTCCAGCGCGCCCGCAACTTCGATCAGGCGCGTTCGACCTCGCTGACCCTGCAGCGCGCCATGCTCGGCCCCATCGAACTCCCACCGCGGTTCTCGGTGCACTACGAACCGGCCCTGCCACCGCTCGAGATCGGCGGCGACTGGTACGACGTGGTCCCGCTGCCCGACGGCACCATCGGCGTGGTGGTCGGCGACTGTGTGGGCCGCGGCCTGTCCGCGGCCGTGGTGATGGGTCAGTTGCGTACCGCCGCCCGCGCGCTGCTGCTGCGCGGCGCCGGGCCGGCCCAGCTGCTCACCGAACTCGACCCGGTGGCGGCCCGGATTCCGGGAGCGCTGTGCACCACGGTCTGCGCGGCGGTGCTGGATCCGGTGCGCGGGCTGGTGCGGTACAGCAACGCCGGCCATATGCCGCCCATCCTGGCCGATGTGGACAAGACCGGGCGCATGCTGGAGGGCGGCCGGTCGGTGCCGCTGGCGACCTTCGAGATCCCGCGCCGCCCGGAGGCCACCACACCGCTGCCGCCCGGGTCGACCCTGGTGTTGTTCACCGACGGTCTGGTGGAACGCCGCGGTGAGGATATCGACGAGGGTTTCACCAAGATCGCCACCATCCTGGCCGACACCGCCGAGAAGTTACCGCGCCAGGTCGCCGACTCGGTGTTGTCGGCGCTGCGGCCCGAGGGCGGATACGACGACGATATCGCCATGGTGGTCTACCGGCAGCCGCCCGCGCGGCTCCGGCTGGATGTACCGGCCCGCCCGGACCGGCTGGCCATGCTGCGTCGTACGCTGACAGCATGGCTGTCGTCCGCGGCGGTACCGCACAACCTCACCTCGGATCTGGTGGCCGCCACCAACGAGGCGTGCAGCAACAGTATCGAGCACGCCTATCGCAACGGCGGCGGTGACACCGAACGGGTGGTGCTCACCGCCGAATGCGTAGGCGACCGGGTGGTCATCGAGACCACCGATACCGGGACCTGGCGTCCGCGTCCGGCCGATCCGGGACCGCGAGGTCGCGGCATCGATATGATGCGGGCGCTCACCGAAGAACTCGAAATAGATCACCACCTGGGACCCGGAACCCGGGTACGGATGTCGGTCACGCTTCCGGCGATCACGTTCCCGGTGGCCAGCGCCCTGCGCGGGACCGGTAATCGGTCCGGCGGGGATACGATGCAGCGAGATCGAGAGACTCATGGCAGATTGTGATGATGTGACCAACACTCCTCCAGACGCGAACCCGCTCACGGATACGATGACGACCTCGGTCGCCGACCACGACGGTGTCACCGTGCTCACGGTGACCGGAGAGGTCGATCTCGCCACGGCTCCGGCCCTGGAGACCGCGATCGACGCCGCCCTCGACGCCGAACCGGCCGGCCTGGTGGTCGACCTGGCCGCCGTGAGCTTCCTGGCGTCGGCCGGGATGGCCGCGCTGGTCGCCGCCCATCAGCGGGCCGGTGACAAGACCACGATCGCCCTGGTGGCGGACGGGCCCGCCACCAGCCGGCAGCTCAAGATGACGGCTCTGGACCAGGTCTTCGCCCTGCATACGACGCTGGAGGCGGCCCTGGCCGGCTTCCGGGCGGGCTGAACCCCGGATAACGGCTCGGGCCGGGCCGGCGGATCGATCCGCCCGGCCCGGCCCCGGCCGGGCCGCCCGCGGGGGGCGGGGCCCTGGGGGCGGGCCGGGTGGGGCGGGGTGACCCCGGGCGCCCGGG
>NZ_JBFAHF010000034.1:0-83091 GCF_040654015.1 Nocardia sp. NPDC050799 | reverse complement strand
CGCTATGACAAACTCGCTGTCCGTTACCTGGCCACGGTCCGCGTCGCCGCAATCAACCTGTGGTTATCCGGCCACGGCTTATGAAACGCGGCCTAACCCGCCGCCTCGGACGCGACCACCACACGCACGGTCGGCCAGTCCGGAACCGGAGCGCAAGAGGCTCGATCCCGCCAGACCACCATGAGGCAGCTGTTTGCTGTCTATCTGAGCTTTGCTGTCTATCTGGGCTGTACCCCAAATAGACGCCATGAGGGCTTGAAGGAACGCCTCACCTTGGCCGTGGCGATGTTGTCGGGCAGACGGCCGGTGCACCTGATTTTGTTGTGGGCCAGTGAAACCGATTCTGGCTTACGAACATCCAATGGTGAGCGAAGGAAGCTCTTCACAGTTTTGGGAGGGCGAGATGAAGACCAGCATGGATGTCCGGCGGATCGTTGCAGCTGCGGCCGTAGTTGCGGTGTGCGGGGGAGGTGCCGGCGCGCAGCTCTTTTCACTATCGACCCCCGTTTCGGCGTACCGAAGGATATCCATTTCGATTCCGGCTCGGCAATCAATGAATTCTCGGTGGTGCAAATTGTTGCCGGGTGGGCCGGTGCGTACGCGCACAGCGATGAGCGCCCGCGCGCCCGGTGCCGGGAAGCCCGTACCGGGGCGAGCGCCGGGACCCTAGGCTGGACGGGACAACCGAGTCGAGCGACCGGAGTACAGATGTCCCGAGTGATCAGCAAAGGCGGCAACGTCGCCGTCGCAGGCGGCCCGTTGCGGATCACCGCGGCGCCGGCCGGTATCGACCTGACCGTGCTCTGCCTGCGCGCGGACGGCAAGGTCGGCAGCGACGACGATTTCGTCTTCTACAACCAGCCGGCCTCCCCGGACGGCGCCGTCCGGCTGGCCGGTGCCGCGATCGAGATCGACCTGCCGCGGGTCGCGGCGAGTACGGACCGGCTCGTGGTCGCCGCCTCGGTGGACACCGGATCCTTCGGCGGTATCGCACTGAGCATCGCGATCGCCGAGCGCGACGGCGAGACCTACGATCTGCCCATCACCGGGCTCAGCACCGAGACGACCGTCGTCCTCGCCGAGGTGTACCGGCGGACCGGCGCCTGGAAGATCCGCAATGTGGGTCAGGGATACGCCAGCGGACTGGCCGGTCTGGCCACCGATTTCGGTATCACCGTGGACGAGGACGTACCGGCTCCCGCGCAGGTCGCCGCACCACCACCGGTGTCCCCGCACACCGCCCCGGCCTCCGGTTACCCATCGCAACCCGCTCCGCCGCCACCGCCCGCACCACCGGTACAGCCTCCGGTCCCGCCCGCGGCACCGTTCGCCGCGCCGGCGCCGGGCCCCGCCCCATATCCGCCCACCACCTCGCCGGCACCCGGGGTGAACTTCGCCAAGGGCGCCGTCACTCTCACCAAGGGCGCGCCGCCGGTGCTCCTGGAGAAGGCGCCGCTGGTCCGGCTGCGGGTGGCCTGGGCCAGCGGCACCGACTACGAGGCCTACGCGCTGGTCGTCCTGGCCGACGGGAACATCGTGCACGTCGCGACCTTCCCGGCCGCCGGCATTCCGGCGAATCCCCGGTACGGCGATCTGGTGCGCCATCTCGGGGACCGTGGCCGCGGTGACATCCAGCGCGGCGGCGGGCACACGGAGGAGATCATCGAGGTACGGCTCGCCCCCGAGATCGTGGCGGTGATCCCGGTGGCGTATTCGGCGATCAACAACGGCACCGGATCGTTCCACAAGTACCGGGTGACCCTGTCGATCGAGAACGGCGCCGACAGTGTGTCGATTCCCGCCGACCAGGCCAAGAAGTCCGGCTGGATCTTCACCTGTGTGCCGGGCATCGTCTACAACCGTCCGGAGGGTGTACTGATCGAGCGGCTCGAGCTCTACAGCCGGCGTTTCTCCGAGCACCGACCCGCCGCCGTCCTGCATCCGGACGGACGGGTGGAGGTACGGATGGACAAGGGCCCGGTGAACCAGTTCAAAACGGACAACACCTGAGGCTTCTATCTTTACAACTATTGCAATCTTTTAAGAGCTAATAGGTTCACTGATAAACTCACGCCATGGTGCATTTTCGCGACCGGCAGCGGTCCTCGTGACGGCCCCACGGCGGGGACGGGTCACCCAGCATCGGGTGGCCCAGACCGTGGCGGCCGAACTGCGGACCCGCATTCTCAACGGCACCGACGACTACCGGTTGCCGACCCAGGATCAACTGGTCCAGGAGTTCGGTGTCTCCTATCCCTCGATCCGGGAAGCCATCCGCATCCTGGAAACCGAGGGCCTGGTCACCGTGCGGCGCGGAAATGTCGGCGGCGCGGAGGTCCACCGGCCCGACGAGACCTCGGCCGCCTACCATCTCGGGCTGGCCCTGCAGGGCGGCCGGGTGACGCTGCGGGATCTGGCCACCGGCCTGCAGATGCTCGAACCCATGTGCGCCGCGGAATGCGCGCGCCGCGAGGATCGGCTCGAGGTGGTGGTTCCGGCGCTCACCGCGAATATCGAGAAATCCGCGGAAGTGATCGACGACGGGGTGGCCTTCACCCAAACCGCCCGCGAGTTCCACGATCTCGTGGTGTCCTTCACCCCGAACGCGACGGTGCGCTACGTGGTGAGCAGTCTGGTCGCCCTGTGGTCGGCGCAGGAGGAGGCCTGGGCCGAAGCCCTGACCGGCCGGGGCGAGTATCCGTCGCCGGAGCAGGCCCGGGCCGCGGTACGCACCCACCAGAAGATCGTCGACGATATCGCCGCCGGGCAGGCGTCGGCGGCCGAGCACATGGCCTGCGCGCATCTGGCCGCCACCCAGGCACTGCTGCTGAAGCGGTTCGACGACGGCATCGTCAACGCGTCGTCGACACTGGCCCAGCGGGCGATCCGGTCCGGTTCGGGCCGGCGCTGACTACAGCCGGGCCGCGCTGGGGATTTCGGTCACCGGTCCGGTATCGAACGCGCGGATCATGGCGTCCTGCGTGAACGACGCGATCAGCGATCCGGCGCGGGTGCTGATCTGACCCCGGATATGGGCCGTGCCCGCACCGACGAAGGTCGCCTCGTGGTGGTAGCGCAACCAGCCATCCCAGCGCACCGGGTCGTGGAAGGTGATCCCGATCCCGATGGGCGCGGTCGACAGGGTGTGATGCGCCTGCGCCGTACCCAGCCCCGGATGCGGCCGCAACGCGGCGGAAATCCCGAGATGACCGGTGAAATGGGCGAGCATCGCGCGACGGAGTTCGTCGGCGGCGGGCACCTCGTCGTAGCGCAACCAGGCGTCGACCACGGGTGGGCCCACCTCGTCCGGATCGTTGATATCGGCACAGTCGATGATGCGCACCTCCCGGCCCGGCAGTGCCAGGCTCGCCTCCGGACCGGCGGCTTCGGGGCCGGCGACCGGCGTTCCGGCGGGCTTATCCCACCGCACCAGATCCGGTTGCGGGGCGTCCAACAGGACGGTGCAGTGGGTCCGGATCGTCGCCCCCTGCCGCACGCCGACCGTGGCACTGGCGAAACTCCGGCCCGCCCTGATCGGCGTGACGGTGAACTCCAGTGGCACATCGGGGTCGGCCGCCGAGACGAACAGCGCGTGCGCGGTGCGCACCGCCCGGCCGGGCAGGGCCCTGGACGCGGCGACGATGCTCTGCCCGAGTATCTGGCTGCCGTCCACCACTCTTCTGGTGCCGCCGTCGCTGTGCCCGCGGAAACGCGCCGGATCGGCGCGATCGGCTCGCATATCGAAGATCTCGATCATTCGCGCCATCGACGATTCCCGCGCGTCCGTACCGGCCGATCCGGCCGGGTCCGTGCTCACGAACGGACCCCCGTATAGCGCCCGGCGCCGATCGTCACCGCGACGGCACTCTGGTCGAACGCGATATAACCGGCCAGCCGGGCGACCGGTGGATGCGGCTGCGGATAGGTCCAGGCGATCCAGGGACGGTCGCTGCCCGGCAGCGTCCAGTAGGACGCCTCGCCCTTGTACGGGCACACGGTGTGCAGATCGATGGGTTCGAGCTGTGTCGTGTCCACCGCCTCGGGCGGGAAGTACACGACCAGACCGTGATCCTGCTCGTCCACCAGCAGACAGGCGTCACTGGTCGCCAGCTGCCGCGCACCGACGGTCGCGGTGAAGGAATTGGTGCGGGCCAGCAGGTCCACTCGATAGTCGGGACGCTGTCGATAGCCGGACGGTACTTCGCTCATTGCTGCTCCGAATCCTCGCTACTCCTGATATCCGCTGTCCGGGGCCACCGGACCCGAGCGCGGGGCCATGGCATCGCGTAGGCGCCCGTGGTCAAGACTATGTCCACCGGCTGTACAGGGTCGGACATTGCGGCGAGTACCTGCCGGCTGCCGTCGCCGACCACGCCGGTGCGCGGCAGTTCGGCGGCGAGTCGACCGGGTCCCGAGCGGCTGTTCACCGTGCCTACGGCCTACGCCCCGGCCGCCTCGGGCGCGTATCCGAGAATGCCCTTGACCTCCAGGTACTCCGCGAAACCGGCTTCGCCCCATTCGCGGCCGTTTCCGCTCTTCTTGTAGCCGCCGAAGGGAGCGGCGAAATCGAATCCGCCGTTGATACCGATCGAACCCGCCCGGAGCCGGCGAGCCACGGCGCGGGCCTGTTCCAGATCGCGGCCGGCGACGAATCCGGCCAGGCCGTACTCGGTGTCGTTGGCGATGGCGACGGCGTCGTCGACATCCCGGTAGCCGATGATCACCAGCACCGGGCCGAAGATCTCCTCACGGGCGACGGTCATCGTGTTGGTCACCCCCGCGAACACCGTCGGTTTGACGAAGAAACCCTTCTCCAGGCCGTCGGGCCGGCCGGGACCACCGGCGACGACGGTCGCCCCCTCCTCGATCCCCTTCTGGATCAGGGCCTGGATCCGATCCCATTGGGACCCCGCGACCACCGGGCCGAGCGCGACCTCGCCGGTGGGGTCACCGACGGTGATGCCCTCGGTGGCGGCCCGCGCAGCGGCCACGGCTTCTTCCATCCGAGCCGACGGGACCAGCATTCGCGACGGCGCGCTACAGGTCTGACCGGAGTTGCCCATCATGTTCGCCACGCCCTGGCCGACATTGATGGCGAGATCCTCGTCGTCGAGGATGATGTTGGGGCCCTTGCCGCCGAGTTCCTGGGTGACCCGCTTCACGGTGGCCGCGGCGTTGCGGGCGATATCTATCCCCGCGCGGGTGGACCCGGTGAACGAGACCATGTCGACTTCCGGATGCGACGACAGCGGGACGCCCACACTCGGCCCGTCGCCCTGCACCAGGTTGAACACACCCGCCGGTACACCGGCCGCGGCCAGCACCTCGGCGAAGATCTGCCCGGTGAACGGGGACCGTTCGGAGGGCTTGAGCACCATGGTGCAGCCGGTAGCCAGAGCGGGGAAGACCTTCACCGCGATCTGGTTCATCGGCCAGTTCCACGGGGTGATGAGACCGCAGACACCGATGGGTTCCTTGACGAAAAGGGTCGCCCCGCGTTGCTCCTCGAAGCGGTAGTTCCGCAGTATCTCGGTCGCGGTCTGTAGATGTCCGGCGGCGAGGTCGACCTGGAATCCGTTGGCCAGCCCCGACGGAGCGCCCATCTCCTCGGTGAGCGCCGCCGCCAGATCACCGGCGCGCTTCTGATACTCCGCACCGATGGCACCGAACAGGTCCAGCCGCTCGCCGACAGTACTCGCGGCCCATCCGTCGAACGCGGCGCGGGCCGCGGCAACGGCGGCGTCCACATCCGCGGCCGAGCCGAGCGCGACGGTCCCGCACACCTCCTCGGTGGCGGGATTGATCACCTCGAAGGTCCGATCGCCCGCGGGGTCGGTCCAGCGGCCGCCGATATAGAACTTCAGGTATTCGCGCATCACTGCATCCCTTCCGCGTACCAGGTGCGGAACTCGTCGTAGCTGGGCATTTCCTCGGAGTTCGCCTTCGGATCCACGGCGACATGGATCACGCCCGGCCTACCGCTGGCGAAGGCACGTTTGATGGCGGGCGCGATCTCGGTATC
The DNA here is from genome assembly GCF_040654015.1 of Nocardia sp. NPDC050799. Lineage (NCBI taxonomy): Bacteria > Bacillati > Actinomycetota > Actinomycetes > Mycobacteriales > Nocardiaceae > Nocardia > Nocardia sp. NPDC050799. Next base: position 77,069 of record NZ_JBFAHF010000034.1, on the reverse strand, counting down.
GGTGTCGACGTATTCGCCGTAGCAGCCGAAACCCTCGGCCACCTTGTCCAGCCGGGTGTCCTTGCTCCAGTGCACCGCGGTCTCCCGGGAGCCCTGACCGAAGGTGCGCTTGTACACACCGACCTCGAGTCCCCACGCGTAGTCGACGGCGACCACGCAGACCAGCGGAAGGTGCAACCGCGCCGCGGTTTCCAGCTCGGCGATCTGGAACTGGAAGGAGGAGTCGCCGGTGATCATCAGCACCGGGCGCTTCCCGCCGTCGGCGACCGAGGCACCCACCGCGTAGGGCAGACCGGTGCCGAGGTGGCCGAAGTTCTGGTTCCAGATCACATCGTGCGGTTTGCACTGGGTGTAGGTCCAGCCGAAGATCGTGGTGGCGCCACCGTCGCGGACCAGGATCCCGTCGGCCGGGAAATGCTTGGTGGCCTCCACGACCAGGCGGGCGGGATGGACCGGCGTACCACCCGACGGCGCGCTCTCGGCGAGTTCGGCGAGCCGGGAGGCATCCTGTTCGATCCACTGCGCGAGTTCGGGAGTCGCGGTGCGCGGAGTGTGCTTCAGCGCTTCGGTGAGCTGCGGGACGACCGCGCGCAGATCGCCGACCAGGGGTACGTCGATCGGCCGGTTCACTCCGATGGCGGTGGGATCCTGTTCGATGAGGATCCATTTTCGCTCGTCCTCCCCGGCGACCCAGTGCCGGCCGCGCCCGTAGTGCACGGGTTCGCCGAGTTCGGTGCCGATGGCCAGGCAGAGATCGGATTTCACGACGGCGTCCACCGCCGACGGTGAGAAGCCGTAGGGGAAGGTGCGGTCCTCGAGTCCTTCGATGAACGAGGTGCCGCCGGAGGTCTGGATGACGGGGCAGGCCAGGAGATCGGCCAGCGCCTTCACCGCGGCACCGGCCCGGGCGGTGTGCACGCCGTGCCCGGCCAGCAGGATCGGCTGTTTCGCCTGCCGAATGAGTTCGGCGGCCGCGGCAACCCGGTCCTGCCCGGCGGTTTGATCCACCAGGCGGTACCGGTGCGGCGGCAGCGGTGCGGCGACATCGAGTTCCTCCTGGATCACATGGGAGGGATATTCGATGTAGACCGGGCCCGGGGTCCCGGAAAGCGCCTTGCGCAGACCTTCCCGGATGACCTCGTCGGTCTGGTCGGCGTATTCGATACTGGCGGCGTACTTCACCGAGGGCTCGAACAGCCCGGACTGTTTCACGAACTGGATCCGGCCGCGGCGTACCCGCTGCTCGGTGATCCGGGCGCGCTGCCCGCCCAGGAAGATCACCGGCGAATTCTCCACCTTGGCGCACATCATGGCGCCCGCGAGGTTGGCGACGCCGGGGCCGAGGGTGCCGATGCACAGGGCGGCTTTTCCGGTCATCCGGGAGACGGCCTCGGCCATGAACCCCGCCGCTTCCTCATGGTGCGGGGACACCACGTTCCAGCCCCGTTCGTCGGCGAGGTGGAACAGGTGCACGAAATTCGGGTCCGGGATGCCGAAGACGGTGTCGATACCTTCGGCTTCGAAGAGATCCAGAATCCGTTCGTAGACTTTGACCGCCATACTCACTTACCTCCCATGGCCATTGCGAAACTCCGGCCGATATGGTCGCTGTGGGCCGACGGAACGACCGGCAGCAACCATGAATCCTTGATGTCACGTATTTCGTCGATACGGGCCCCGATGTCCTCGATGGACCACTCCGGCTGATAGACGCCGGGGGTTTCCGCGATATAGGCCCGCGCCACCCGGCCCGCCAGTGCCACCAGCATTTCCCCGCTGACCGAGCATGATTCGTGCGCCAGCCAGCCCACCGCGGGAGCCACCAGTTCGGGTTCCATCGGCGGATATTTCGAGGTATCGATACCGTCGGCGAGCCGGGTGACCGCCGCGGGCACGATCACATTGGATTTCACCCCGAATTCGGCGCCCTCGAGCGCCACCACATTCGACAGCCCGATCACGCCCGCCTTGGCGACGGCGTAATTGGCGACGTTCCGATTTCCGTACAGACCGCCGATGGAGGAGGTCAGTACGACCCGCCCGTACCCGGCCTCCCGCATCACCGGGAAGGCCGCGCGTACGACGTGGAACGCACCGCGCAGATGGACATCGAGGACGGAATCGAAATCCTCGTAGCTCATTTCGGTGAGCGGGGCATAGCGCACATTGCCCGCGTTGTGGACGAGCACATCGATCCGGCCGTAGGTGTCGAGGGCGGTGTTCACGATTGCCCGGCCACCGTCCGGGGTGGCGACGGAATCGGCATTCGCGACCGCCTGCCCACCGGCGGCCATGATTTCGTCGGCCACCGCACCGGCGACTCCGATATCGCTGTCACCACCCGGGATACCGCCGCCCACATCGTTCACCACGACCCGGGCGCCCCGCGCGGCCAGCAGCAGGGCGTAGGCCCGGCCGAGGCCGCGACCGGCGCCGGTGACCACCGCGACCCGCTCGTCGAACCGCATCTCGGACAACGCTTCTCCTAACCCTTCGCCGCGGCGTGTCATTCGCCGAGGGCCAAACCCTCCAGGCGGCCGGTCGCGCGCCAGCTCCGCAGGATGTCCTCGAGGGCGTAGAAGCCCGGCCAGTACGGTTCGCCGAGATGCGAGCGGATGTTCCGCTCGCCCTCGTTGTTGTAGTAACCGGGGGTGCATTCGCGCTGGAAGTTGCTGTTGTCCACCGCGGTTTCCCGGATGATGGCACACCAGCCGTCCACGGCCTCGGTGGTCGGTTCCACCGTCCGGGCGCCCCGGTTCAGCGCCTCGCCGATGATGTAGGCGGCGTGGGTGGCCTGCTGATCGAACATATCGGTGGTACTCGCGGTGACACCGCCCTGGATGAACCCGGTGAAAAAGATGTTCGGGAATCCGTTGCTGGTGAGGCCGTGCAGGGTGCGGTAGCCGTCCGCCCAGTGTTCGTAGAGCGAGAGCCCGTCGCGGCCGGCGAAGGGATGGATACCGTAGCGGCGGTCGAGTTCGGTGGTGATCTCGAATCCGCTGGCGAAGACGATGCAGTCGACCTCGTGTTCCACCCCGTCGGCGATGATCCCCTTCGCGGTGATCCGTTCGACACCTTTGCTGGCCGACACATCGACCAGCGTCACATTGTCGCGGTTGTAGGTCGGCAGATATTCATCGTTGAAACAGGGACGCTTGCACAGGAACCGGTAATAGGGTTTGAGCGCCGCCGCGGTCTCCGGATCCGCGACGATCTCGTCGACCCGCTGCCGGACCCGTTCCATCGCCCGGTAGTCCTGGTTCTCCCGGATTTCCATGAACTTCTCCGGCGTGACCTCCGCCCAGAGATTGTTCTCGTCGAGATAGGACTGCACATTGCGGCTGACCTCGGTCCAGCCGTCGCACACCAGATCCGGCTGCCCGGGCGCGAACGCCTCGAAGGCAGCGGTGTGGAAATTGCGGCGGCGCTGCAACTGCCAGCCCGGTTGCAGGGACTTCGCCCATTCCGGATCGGTGGGTACGTTACCGCGCTCGTTGATATAGGACGGGGTGCGCTGGAAGACATACAGGTGCTCGGCCGACCGGGCGATATGCGGGATCACCTGGATACCGCTGGCCCCGGTACCGATCACCGCGACCTTCTTGTCCTCGAGGCCGGTGAGCCCGCCCCGCATATCGCCGCCGGTGTAGTCGTAGTCCCAGCGGGCGGAATGGAATGTGTGGCCGGTGAAATCGTTCAGCCCCGGGATACCGGGCAGCTTCGGCTTGTTGAACGGCCCCTGCGCCAGCACCACGAACCGGGCGCGGATATCGTCGTCGCGATTGGTGCCGATCCGCCACCGTTCGATGGAATCGTCCCATTCCAGGGACTTCACCATCGTGGAGAAGATGGCCTTCTCGTACAGCCCGAAATGTTTGCCGATCCGCTGGGCGTGCTCGAAACATTCGTCGCCGTAGGCGTATTTCTGGGTCGGGATGTACCCGGTCTCCTCGAGCAGCGGCAGGTAACAGTAGGCGTCGGAATCGCATTGGATGCCCGGATACCGGTTCCAATACCAGGCGCCGCCGAAATCGCCGGCGAGTTCGATGACCCGGAAATCGTCGACCCCGGCCTGGGTCAGCCGCGCGCCCGCGGTGAGCCCGGCCCAGCCGCCGCCGAGGACCGCGACGTCGATCTCCTCCGTCAGCGGCTCCCGGGGCGTCACCGGAGTGTAGGGGTCGCCTTCGAAGAAGTCGCTGAATCCGTCCTCGGACGCCACGTACTGCTTCTGCCCCTCGGGCCGCAGCCGCTTATCGCGTTCGGCCAGATATCTGGCCCGCAGCGCGGCATGGTCGATCTCGGGGGTCTGCGTGGGTGCGCAGTTGTTCATTCGGTTTCCTCGGTGGGATGGATCGGGCCGGCGACGCCGGGGTCAGGCGAGGTCACGCGGTGCGCCGGTGCCCAGGTATTTCGCGAGGTTGTGGTGCAGGTTCACGACACTGCGCTCGCGATACGGGTTCGGTTTCGGGCCGGAGAAGCCCAGGGTCTTCATGCCCTGCTGGACCGCGGCCATATTGTCGAAGTCCTGCGGCAGGACCGTCCGCCAGGCCGGGTCGCCCTCCGGAGTATGGATCCACTCCGTTTCCGGCGCCTCGCCCTCGGGGAACAGCTCGTAGACCGCCGCCTCGAAAATGCATTTATCGGGGTCGTAGCCGTAGGGGCGCGCGCTGTAGCAGAGCATATTGTTCACCGCGTGACCGATCTGGAAGTTCGGGAAGATCTGCCAGGCGGTACCGGCGGCCGCGACATCGGCCGGGGTGACCGTGGGCCAGACGACCCCGCGTTTCTCGTCGTCGGCACGGGCGGAGGCCAGCCAGTGCGCCATCACCTCCGGGCCCGGAGTGCCCTCGGGCAGCTCGTCGACGAGCCGGCGCGCCGCCTCCACCATGGTCCAGGTGGTGTTGGTGTTGGCGTTCTCCCAGGTGAAGTTCTGTAACTCGATGGTGGATTTGCGGGCGTCGGGTCCGTGGCCGAGGCGGATCTTGCCCTGGCTCTCCTCCTGGCCCTTCGGCGCGTCGTAGCCGATATTGCTGTGTTTTCCCTGTGCCCGCGCCCAGCCCAGGAACATGCCGAAATTCATGAACTCCGGATGGGTGTAGGGCACGTGATAGGTCTCCATGAAGGCCTCCAGCGCGACCTTCCAATTGCAGTCGAACACCAGCCAGCGCCGCCACCGGTAGCGCATGTTCTCCAGCTGGAACGGCGCGAGCAGGGTGGCCGCGGGCTCCAGGTATTCGCGCAGGGTTTCCGACGGATTCGGGTCCAGGTTGACGAAGATCCAGCCGCCCCAGGTGTCGACGTGCACATCGACGAGTCCGTCTCTGCCCTCGGTGAGACCGCAGGGCCAGTCTTCACGTTCCGGTACGAAGGTGTTGCGGCCCTCGAGGTCGTAGCGCCAGCCGTGGAATCCGCAGACGAACTGCTTCTTCCGACCGTGGGCATTGCGTTCCCCGGGCGGAGTGTCGACCAGGCGCCGGCCGCGGTGCGCGCACACATTGTGGTAGGCCCGGATCTTGTCCGGTGCCGTGCGCACGATGATCAGTGAATCGTCGAGGATCTCGTAGGTGAGATAGTCACCGACCCGCGGGATCTCCTCGATGCGCCCCACCTGCTGCCACACCTTGCGCCACAGCTTGTCGCGTTCGGCCTTCACGTAATCGGGACTGAGGTAGGCCTCCACCCCGATCGTCATCGGCGCGGACAGCGGTTCGGTGTTCGTGGCGATATCGTCGACGCCCTCGCTCAGGCCTCCGCTTCGCTCCGGCACGAGCGAGGGCTCGGCTGTGTCGATCGATCGCTCGCTACGCTCGGCTGTGTCCATTGATCGCTCGCTACGCTCGCTCATGGCGTTCTCCCACCCCGGGTCCGGGGACAGTCGGTGTCGGTGCAGTGCATATCGGTGGTTCAGCTGGTGATCGCGGCGCGGAATCCCTCGTCCTTCAGGAACAGGGAGGTGTTGTCGGCGCCGAGATGGGTCCATTTCAGGTTCAGTCCGCCGTCCACCAGCAGCGTCTGGCCGGTGATATAGGACGACAGCCGCGAGAGCAGGAACAGCACCGCGCCGGCCTGTTCCTCGGGCCGGCCGCGGCGTCCCATGGCGATGGCCGTCCGGTCGCGTTCGGGGTCCTCGTCCACGTAGGTGCCCGATGCCGGGGTCTCGGTGACGCCGGGCGCGATCGCGTTCACCCGGATATCGCCGAGCGCCAGCTCGACCGCCAGCGTCCGGGTCGCCGCCACCAGTGCGGCTTTCGCGGTGCCGTAGGCGATATGGAATGGGGCGGTGTTCAACCCGCTGATGGACGACAGCGAGACGATCGACCCCGGCCGGCCCTCTCGCTGGATCTCCGCGGCCACGGCCTGGCTCATGAAGAACATGGATTCGAGATTCTGGTGGAACAGCGCCCGCCAGTCCTCCCGCGTCACCCGGGTGGCGGGCATCCAGGTGGCGGGCGCGGCGCCCCCGGCGATGTTCACCAGGCCGTAGAGCTCCCCCTCGGCCTGCCGGGCCGCTTCCAGAACGGTGGCGACTCCTTCGTCGGTGGCGGCGTCGGCCTGCACCGGAATCACCCTCAGGCCCTCCCCCGCCAGGGGTTCCACGTGCTTCGCGAGATTCTCGGCGCCCCGGCCAACCCCCAGCACGGTGGCGCCGGCCCGGGCAACCAGCCTGGTCACCGCCGTACCGATACCGCCGCCGCCCGCGCCGGACACGATCACCACGCGTCCGTGGAGCCCGAAGAAGTCGTTCGTCATGGATTCCTCACCCGTCCTTCCGGAACGCGAGCACACTGCCCTCGGCATCGGCGGCGATATAGACGGTGCCGTCGGCGGCGGCGGTGATGCCGGCGAACGGACCCTGCGGCCCCGAGAACGGCGGCATACCGAGCAGCGGTTTCGGGGTCACGCCCGGCGGTGCGCCGACCGGCAGGTTCCAGGCCAGGACCTCGCGCGCCTTCGTCTCCAGGTCGACGGAGACCAGACTCTTGGCCCCGGAGTCGACGACCAGCAGTTGCGAACCGCGCACCAGAATGCCCTGCGGAGTGTCGAGGCCGTCGACGACCGTGTCCACCCCGGCCGGGGTGACCGAGACGACCCGGCCCGCACCGGATTCGGCCACCAGCAGGGTGCCGCCGGCGGTGAACGCGACGCCGAGCGGTTTCCGCAGCCCCGACGCGAGCACATCGACGCTGCCCCCGCTGTTCACCCCCAGTACCCGCCCGGTGCCGAACTCGGTGGTCACGATGATCCCGCCGGGACCGACCTCGACGCCGTAGAGCTGATCGAACGGAGCTTCCGTACCGGCCAGGAATTCGCACTCCCCGGTACCCGGCCGCCAGCGGGCGATCTGCCCACCCGCGGTGGCGACGACGAATTCCCCGGGCCCGGTGGCGGTCACCCCGCGCGTGAAGCCGGGGTAGCCCGGGCTGAACAGCATGCCCTGGGTTTCCAGTCCGTCCGCGCCGACGGCATAGAAGTAGGTGCCGTCGGCGACGAAGAGGGTGCCGTCGGGGCCCACCGTCAGATCCAGCGGCCAGTTCAGTCCGCCGGGCAGCGTGGTCCGGGTTTCCCCACCGGCGAGGATCTCGGTGATCTCACCGGTGAAGTTGGAGACGAACAGGCGTCCGTTCACCAGTGTGCAATTGTCCAGGCCGGGGTTGAGCTGGGCCAGCAGGGTTTTCTCCCCGTTGCGCGGGTTGATCCGCAGGACCTGACCCGACGCCACCTGGGTGGAGACGATGAAACCGTCCGGGTCGAACTTCACCGAGTCGGGTACCCCGAGATCGCCCGCGACGCGTTCGGGTGCACCGCCGTCGGGGTGGATGCGCCAGATCTCGTTGGTGCCCATCACGGGGTAATAGAGCAACCCGTCGGGGCCGACCTCCATCGCATTGGGCTGTTCGATGTTCTCCAGCAGGATGCGCGGGGCGCCGCCGTCGAGCGGGAGTTCCATCAACCTGCCACCCGGCCGGCATTCGTTGACGAACAATCTGCCCTGATGGACGGTGATGCCGTTGGCACTGGGCAGATCCGCGCGCAGCAGCCGGGTGGTGCCGTCGGTGTGCCGGGCACTGACCCGGCCGTCCATCACCTCGGTGGCGTAGAGGGTGCCGTCCGGATGGAAGGCACAGTCGTCGGGCGCGACGATATCGCCGCCTTTGGCGCTGATGGTTTCGATTGCGCCGGTATCGATATCGAGCGCGCTGATCTGACTACCGGTGACCTGCGCGATATAGATCCGGCCGTCGGGACCGGTGCGCAGCCCGTTGGCTCCGAACAGCCGGCTCGGCGCCGTGACGCGCCGCTGCTGCCATCCCGCCGCGAGCCCGATCGACCGGCCGCCCCGAAAGCGAGCCTCTTGCTGCAACATTCCGACTGACTCCCAACCGACCCGGCCGATAGCGCTGTTCCGCCTCGATGTCGAGGACTTGTAAGGAATTTAACGCCCCATCCGGACAAGCGCAATAAGTATTGCAATCTTTATAAGGATGGATTCGAACGGTCGAGGACAAGGTCGATCGCCCCCTTCCCGCGCCTCGAACTCCGCAGCCGAGAGCTCACTCCCTCGCATATGAGAATATCATTCTCTGATAAGGAAATGGGCAGGTCCGGCAATACCGGCCCTCGCCCGGCCGAACAGGCCGGGCGGGGCAGTGCGGCTCCGGCAACGTCCGTCCGGATGCCGTCGGCGGGCCGCCTCGTACAACAGCCCGCGCCCGCGCACGGCCGTGCCGCGGGACCCACGGAAGCCGTCGCACACCGGCCGCTCGGCGAGAGCCGCTCCCACCGAGTCGTCCGCCCGAATCGGGGCGACGGAGCCGGCACCGGGGGCCGCGGCGCAGTGTTCGCGGCGGCGCCTGGCGTCGTTGTCGCGGAAGGTCGGCCCCGGGACAACGCCCCCGAGCGTGGCCCGGCGGCCCGCGCACAACGCGATCCGAAGAGCCGCCGCGTGCGCAGGGACGGTGAAGGACGGCGCGGTGCGGGCCGGACGCGACCCCGGCGCGGTCGCCATCATGCCCGGTCTGCTGCTGACCCTCGGTTCCACCGAGGAGGAGGCGCGGCGACGGGTCGACGAACTGTACGAGACGAGCCCGAGCGTGTACGCGGCCGCCTGGCTGCCCCATGCCATCGGTGTCGATGTGAGCACCCTGGACCTGGACGAACCGTTCCCGGACGAGGTGCTGCGCGGACCGGCCGACCCGGAACTGTTCACCGGCAGTATCGGCTTCCGCGAATCCATTCTCGAACAGATCCGCCAGACCCGGCCCACCATGCGCGAGTATCTGCGCCAGACCCGCTACTCCGGGTCCGGGCACGGCGGTTTCGTCGGCACCCCCGAGCAACTGGCCGACCGGATCGAGCAGTGGTACCGCGAATACGCCTGCGACGGTTTCACTCTGCAGCCCGATGTACTGCTCGACAGCCTGGCGGTGATCGCCGACGAGGTGATCCCGCTGCTGCGCGCCCGGGGGCTGTACCGCGACGAATACGAATCGACCACACTGCGCGGCCATTTCGCCTCGGCACGACCCGATCACGCGCCGGCGGTGACCGCGGCACGGCGCTGAGGGCGCCGCCCGCAGGTGTAGCGTCTCGGAAGTCCACCGCGTTCGTCTATTGCGATCTCGTGAGGGTGCCATGCCGCGGGAACTGACCGACCTGCCGTTCGCGAACCTGCTGGAACCGGCCGGTGCGATAGCGAGGGAGGGTGAATACGACTGCCTCCGCTTCGACGACGCCGTCCTGACCGCGCCGGACGCCGCGCACACCGTGTTCGACCAGTGCACCTTCCGGTCGGTGCAGGTGGACGGAGGTTCGCTGCGCGGCGCAAGGTTCACCGAGGCCTGGTGGCACGGGGTGCGGATCACCGGCACCGATCTGGCGGACGCGGCCTGGATGGATGCGGAGGTCGTGGAGGGCGCCTGGTCCGGCGTCGAGGCGAGCGGCACCGAACTGCGCCGGGTGGAGTTCCACAACTGCAAACTCGATTCGGTCAATTTCCGGGGCGCGGCCCTGACGAAGGTCCGGTTCGTCGACTGTGTGCTGCGGCATGTCGATTTCGGCGGCGCGACACTGAACGAGGTCGGCTTCGCGGGGTCGGAGATCTCGGCACTGATGGTCCGTGACGCGCGTTTGACGAAAGTGGATTTCCGCGGGGCGGAGGCACTGCGGGTCGCCGAGGGGGTCACCGCCCTGCGTGGTGCGATCGTCACCCCGGACCAATTGCTCGACCTCGCCCCGGCATTCGCCGCGTCCGTCGGACTCCTCGTCCAACCGGAGTAGAACGGCCACCGTCAGCGCGGCGCGCGGGTGACGGCGCGGGCCACGGTCGCGGCGATTTCCGCGTCGGTGAGACCGCTGTCCTGGATGAGCGCGTGCGAAGCACGGTCCGGACCACGACTTCGGCCGCCAGGCACGATCCTGGGCCGTACCGAACGACCAGGCCGTCCTCGACGCGACAGCCATGGTGGTGGCAGCCTCGGGAGGGGCCGACCGGGTGACGATCACCAGTACCTGGCGTCGTATTCCCTGGAGACCCGGCTGAGCGCTGATCCGGGCACCCGGATATCGGGGGCCGAGCTCACTGCGACATGGTGCCCAGCACCGCGGCCGCCGCGTCGGCGACCGCGGCATCGGCGCCCGCGGCCATCGGATACCCCGTGGTGGACCGGCTGAAGACGACCAGCACCAGTGAGCTGCCGGTGGGGCTCCACACCACACCGGCGTCGTTGGCCGTGCCGTAGGCGCCGCTACCGGTCTTGTCCGCCGCCACCCAGCCGACCGGAAGACCCGCGCGCAGGCGCTGGCGTGAGGTGACGCTCGACCGCATCCAGCTGGTGAGCATGCGCCGATACTCGGTGCTCAGGCCGTCACCGAGGATCAGCTTGCGGTAGCCGGCGGCGAGCGCGGACGCGGTGCTGGTGTCGCGGGGATCGCCGGCGCGCGCCTCGTTGAGCTCCGGCTCCCACCGATCCAACCGGGTCTGCGGGTCGTTGATCGACCGCGCGTATTCGGTAACGGCGCCGGGCCCGCCGAGCCGGCGCAGCAGCAGATTCGCCGCCGTATTGTCGCTGCGCACCAGCGCGGCCCGGCTCAGCTCGTAATAGCTCATGAGCTCGCCGACGTGATCGCTGACGACCGGCGAGCTCATCACGATGTCCTGCCGGGTTATCGGCACCTTGTCATTGAGGTCCAGCTCCTCGCGCTCGGCGAGCCGCAGAATCGCGGCCACCGCGTACACCTTGAAGGTGGAGCACATCGCGAATCGATCGTCGGCGTTCCACTCGAAGGTCCGCCCACCCCGGGTATCGACCGCGGCGATCCCGAAGAGCACATTGTATTTCGCCTGCAGCGTCATCAGCGTATTGCTCAGGTCCACGGTCTTCTGCTCGACCGTGGGGGGAGCGGCCGGTGTGCCGGTATCGGCACCCCCGCAGGCGGCGGACAGTGCGACCGCGGTCAGGACGAGGGCCAGTGATCGCCGACTCGCCGGGATTCGGTATGCGGATCGGTTCGGTTTCACCCCCGCAGCAGACACCGGCCGATCGGCGGCCGCCAATATCCGACACTCCCGCATACCAGTCGCATTTGATATGTATGCAGGTGGAGCCTGGTTTCATTGCTCGAAACGGCCCAGGAATCCGCAGTTCGGAAGCGGTTCTCCGGGCCGCTGGTTCAATATCGCTATGGACCTGATCCGACACCTCGGCTATTTCGTCGCGATCGCCGACGAAGGCCATTTCGGGCGGGCCGCCACCGTACTGGATATGACGCAGCCGCCGCTCTCCCAGGGCTTGCGGCGGCTGGAGAACCGGTTGGGCGTCGAGTTGGTGCACCGCACCCGGCAGGGGGCGGTGCTCACGGCGGCCGGCCGGCAATTGCTACCCCGGGCCCGGTTGCTGGTCGACGACGCCGAAAGACTGCTCGCCGAAGCACAGCGGATAGCCCGCACCCGCGGCACAGTGCACTGGGGCGCCACCTCCGCTCTGCCCGACCGGATCGTCACCGCCTGCGTCACCGCGCTGCGGACCGGAAACACCACCGGCGAAGCGGTTTCCACCGATACGGGTACGACGGTGGATCTGGTGGCGGCCGTGCGGTCCGGGCTGTGCGATCTGGCGGTGATAGAGCATCCCGCGCTGGTGGACGGGGTGGAGGCCCGGTCGGTGGTGAAACTTCCGCGCTGGATCGTCGTACCGGCCGACCATCGCGCCGCGGCCACCGAGCGTCCCACCTTCCCCATGCTGGCCGATCTGACCCACGCCGCATATCCGCGTGCCGCGAATCCCCCGGCCTCCGATACCGTCCGCGACCTCTTGCGTGAACGCGGCCTGGACGCGCAGACGGTCACGGTCCACCACGACCGTGCGGTGCTCGCCGCGGTCGCCGCGGGCGCGAGTTTCGGACTGACCACCACACCGCCCTCCGATATCCCGGGTGTCTCCTGGCTGCGGATGGCCCCGCAGGCGGTGGCGTTGCGCTGCCGGGTGATACACCGGGCCGGTGCGGAGGACCAGGCGAACGCGGTCGACCGGGTGCTCTACCGGGAGCGCCTGCGATGACCACGGCCGAGCGGATCCGGGCGGTGTTCGCCGATGCCGGCTGCACCGGACGGCTGCACGCCCGCCGCTGCGACGGCAGCGCCGCGGAGGTCTCCATCGGCGGGACCGAACGGGTGGTCACCGCGTCCGTGTACAAACTCCCCCTGCTGCTCGCGTACTGCCGCGCCGTGGACGCCGGTCACCTGGACCCGCTGACGCGGCTCACCCTCACTCCGTCGGAATGCACACCCGGCCCCACCGGGATCTCCGCCCTGCACGATCCGGTCACCATGAGCCGGCGCGATCTGGCGACCTCCATGATGACCGTCTCCGACAACGCGGCCGCGGATCTGCTGCTCGGCGAGATCGGGCTGGCCGCGATACACGAGCTGCTGGAATCGCTGGGATTGGTGCTGACCCGGCTGGTCGGCGGCACCGCCGATATCCAGCGCAGCCTGGTGCGCGATACCGACACCCACAGTACGGCCGAGGCGTTCACCGCCCTGGCCGACAACGACGAGGCCTGGACGGTCTCCGCCTACGATCCCGCGTATACGAGCGCGACCACGCCGGAGGAGATGACCCGGCTGCTGGCCGCGCTCTGGCGCGGGGAGGTGCTGTCGGGCGAGCAAACCGATTTCGCCCGTGCGGTCATGCGCCGCCAGGTCTGGCCGCACCGGATCGCGGCCGGTTTCCCGCATCGCGGGGTGGCGGTGGCCGGGAAGACGGGCACGATCGGCATCATCCGCAACGAGGTCGCCGTGGTGGAGTTCCCGGGCGAACACCCGGTCGCGGTGGCCGTTTTCACCCGGGCCGCCCGCGCCGACCCCGCGCTCCCGGCCGTGGACGCGGCGATCGCCGAGGCCGCGCGGATCGCGGTGACCGAGTTGCGCCGGGCGCTGCCCACCGAGTGAACGCGCGGCGGATCCTGCCCGGCCTCCCGCGTCCGGTGGCCGGTGCGGAACCGGAGGACGGGAAACTCTGCGGCAGGATGTGCTCGGGAGCCGGTCGGCTGCGATCGGCCCCGCGCGCGGTCATTGCCCGGTGACCAGCAGGTCCACGCGATAGTCACCGCCGGGAACCGTCCCGCTCGCCGGTCGGAACGGCCGTAGCGTCACCAGTTCGATCCGGTAGCCACCCACAGCCGCCTCGGTGGCGAATCGGGGACTCGTGTGCAGTTCGTGCCGCGAACGTTGGTCGCCGACGGTCACTTCGGTGACCACCGTCGCGTCGCCCTCCCAGACACACGCGGCCCCGTCCGGGCACCGACTGTCGGCGGGCACCTCGCCGAACATGACCGTCAGCCGGGTGCCGTCCAGTCGGGCCGTTTCACCGGGCGCCAGCGTGAACTCGGTACCCAGTTGCGGGGAAACCGGCGTCGGCTCGGCCGCACCGCATCCTGCCGCGACCGCCAGCACTCCCGCCACGACCGCCCATCGGCCGATTCGTTTGGCACGCATGGCAGCCGATCATGGCATATCGCCGGGCCGGTGACCGGCATATCGGGAGCACTCGAGAGCGCTCGGAACCGGCGGAACGACCGCCGGTCCCTTCCTTCCGGCGACAGCCCGGCCGGCCGGCGCCCGGCCCGGACGATGGCACGTCCGGGCCGCAACCGCTCGAGCCTGTGGGCTATTTGAGCATCGACCCGCAGTCCACGGGCAGTGTCACGCCCGTGAGATAGCGGGCTTCGTCGGAGGACAGGTACAGCACCGCGTTGCTGATATCGATCGGATCCACCCACGGCACCGGCAGGGTGTGGAACAGCTGGCAGATCGGCGCCATATCATCGGCGGTCGGGTTCTCCAGATCCGGGCGGAACATCTTGAAGGTCTTCTCGTTCATGATCATCGCGGTGCTCACGTGCGTCGGGTGCACCGAGTTGACCCGGATATTGTGCTGTCCGAGTTCCACCGCGAAGGCCCGCATCAGGCCGACCACACCGTGTTTGGCGGAGACGTAGTGCCCGGTCTGCGGGTAGGCCTTGAGACCACCGACCGAGCTGGTGAGGACGATCGAACCGCCGCGGCCGCCTTCCAGGATATGCGGGACACCGGCCTTCACCGATTTCCACACACCGCTGAGGTTGACGTCGATCATGTCCTGCCAGACCTCTTCGTCGGTCTCGGCCAGCGTATCGCCGCCGCTGGCGATACCGGCGTTGGCGACGATGATGTCGAGCCTGCCCAGCGTGCCGACCGCCTCGGTGAGCGCGGCTTTCAGGGCCGCCGAATCACGCACGTCGACCTCGGCGGTGACGACCCTGCGACCGGTGGCCTTGACCAGCTCCTCGGTTTCGACGAGATCGTCCGGTGTGGCCAGCGGGATCTCGACGGTGTCGATCGGTTTACAGATATCGATGGCGATGATGTCGGCGCCCTCTTCGGCCAGCCGCACCGCGTGGCTGCGGCCCTGGCCGCGGGCCGCGCCGGTGATGAAGGCGACCTTGCCCTCGACCCGTCCGGTCATGACTTCCTCTTTTCCTCGTTCCGGCCGCGGTGGCCGGCCGGATTGTGTTGCCGAAGCGGCTTTTCAGGACTTCGGGGTGTAGGTGATGTGCAGGTCGGTCAGGCCGCGCAGGATGAACGTCGGCTCGAAGTTGAAGGTCGGGTTGTCGAGGGAGCCGTGCTTCTCCGGGTCGATCCGGATATCGAGCATCCGGTCCAGGATCCGTTCCAGCGAGACCCGGCCCTCGACGCGGGCCAGCGGACTGCCCGGGCAGGTGTGCACGCCCCGGCCGAAAGCCATGTGCTCCCGAAAATTCGGACGGTCGAGATCGAATTCGTGCGGGTTGGTGAACCGCCGCGGGTCGCGATTGGCGGCGCCCGGGCAGACCATCACCAGCGAACCCGCTTCCAGCGGGACGTCGCCGATCTCCACCGGTTTCTTCGCCAGCCGGAAACCGCTCTTCACCGGTGCCTGCATCCGCAGCGTCTCCTCGATGAACACCGGGATACGGCTGCGGTCGGCGCGCAACGCATCCTGCAGATCGGGGCGGGTGGCCATGAACTGCATGGCGCTGCCGAGCAGTTTGGCGGTAGTTTCTTGACCGGCGCCGAAGAGGAATGTCGCGGTGCGCACCACCTCGATCACCTCGGGCGTCGATCCGTCGGGATATTTCGCCTGGGCCAGCGAGGTCAGCACATCGTCGCGCGGGTGCGAGCGCCGGTCGGAGATGAGATCACTGAACAGGTTGTCCAGCCATTCCAGCGGATTGACCGGCACGATCTCCTTGTCGATCGAACCCACCGTGGGTCCGCCGGCCAGGTTGATGCGCAGTTCCTCGTGATACTCCTCCGGCACCCCCAGCAGGTCGGCGATCACGAGCAGCGTGAAGACCTTGGCGTAGGCGGAGAGGAATTCGCAGCTGCCGTCGTCGATGAATTCGTCGAGTTGTTTGTCGGCGAGTTTCCACATGAACTCCTCGTTCTCCTTCAGCCGGGAGGGAACGAGCAGTTTGTTGAGCAGCGAGCGGGCGGCGGTGTGGTCGGGCGGATCCATGGTGACCATGTGCTCGTGCATCGGGAGTTGTTCGCGGTGTGCGGCGATCTGGCCGGTGATGTCGTCACCCTCGGGGGTGAAGGGCAGCGGCGGGAAGGGACCGCCGACGGCGATGCACGAGGAGAAGGTGTCGGAATCACGGAGGACGTCGATGGCTTCCTCGTAGCCGGTGACCGCCCAGACACCGTAGTTGGGTTCCCGGGTCACCGGGCATTTGGCGCGCAGATGGTCGTAGTACGGATGCGGGTCGGGCACCAGCGCGGGATCGGTGAAGTAGTCGACCGTATCGAAATCGGTCACGGGAACCTCCTGATATAAACAGACTCTTGTCGCCAACCGTGGATCACCGGTTGATACGGCTCGGTTGCTCCGCGGCCCTCTCGGACTGTCGCCGCGGGATGCCGTTTTCGGCGCGCGCTGCCGCTCCGGGTTCGCCCACAGCCGCCTCCTCGCGCCGTCACACACTCCATCCGAGGCCGCGGCCGTATCCCGGTACCGATCCGGGACGCCTGCTGAGCGATCGCTCAGATGTGATGCTGAGCACATGCTTAGCATGAGCAGAGGGAGCGCGTCAACAGTCGTCACCCGCGGGATACGATCGCCGGTGATCTCGCGACCGGCGTGGTAATACGGAAAGCCCAGAGGAGGCCTGAACATGTCATCACCCCGCCGGCTCGGCGCACCCGAGGCCAAGAACCGCGGCGTCCTGATGGACGCGGCGGAACAGCTGATGCTGGAACAGGGCTGGGCCGCGGTGACCTCGCGACGACTCGCCGAACACGCCGGTCTCAAACCCCAATTGGTGCACTACTACTTCCGGTCGATGGACGACCTGTTCCTGGCGGTGTTCCGGCGCCGCGCCGAACAGGGCCTGGAGACGCTCGCGCAGGTACTGAAATCCGACCGGCCGCTGCACGCGCTGTGGGAGTTCAGTACCGATACCACCGCCGCCCGGTTCACCATGGAGTTCGTCGGCCTGGCCAATCACAAACCGGCGATCCGCGCCGAGGTGGTGCGCTATTCCGAGCAGTTCCGCGCGGCACAGACCGAGGCGCTGGCCCGGCTGCTCAACGGCTACGGCGTGGACACCGGCCGATTTCCCGCCGATGTGCTCTCGGTACTGATGACGAGCGCGGCGCGAATGGTCGTGCTGGAACAGGCTCTGGGGATGACGGCGGGACACGCCGAAACCTTCGCGTTCGCCGAACGCGAGATCGGTTTCCTCGAGGACGGGGCGTAGCCGATGGCTCATCCGGGCCTCATTTCCCGCGGTTCATCACCCGGTCGGCCGCCGCCCAGTGCGCGTCGGCCACCCAGAGTTCGGTGAAGGCCGCCACCGCCTCCTGCGGGCTCGCGCCGTCGACGACTCGTTTGATCGCCCCCGCGGAGGGGTTGGCCAGGGCCCGGGCCAGCGCGCGCCAGCCCGCGTCGAAGTCGGCGCGCGGTAGCACCCGGTCGACCAGGCCGAGCCGTTCGGCGTCAGGAGCGGACAGGATCTCACCCGAGCCCGTCAGTAGTAGCGCGCGACTCCGGCCGATCAGCCGCGACAATCGTTCCGCGCCGCCCCAGGCCGGCATGATCGCCAGTGCCACCTGATTGAAACCGATCTCGATATCGTCCGCGGCGATCCGGATATCGGCCGCGACAGCGACTTCGGCGCCGCCACCCAGCGCATGCCCGTTCAGCGCCGCGATCACCGGCCCCGGGAAGCGCTCGAGCCTGTCGCAGACCTCCCGCATCCGGTTCGCCATGGCGGCCGCCTGCGCCACTGTGCGCAGCGCGGCCAGTTCCTTCAGATCTCCGCCGGAGACGAACGCCCGGTCCCCGGCCCCGGTGATCACCAGAGCCCGGGCGCCGGCCGCGCCGTCGATCGCCTTGCCGAGTTCGTCCATCGTGTCCAAGGCGATGGCGTTGCGCGCGTGCGGCCGGTTGATGGTGATGACGGCCAGACCGTCCGCCAGTTCGAGCTCGATCACGACTTGTTCTCCTCGACGGAAATATGATTCTCTTACATAGAGAACCATATACTTTCCGGCTGGTTTCCGGCGATCGGATCGGGAGTTCGATATGCAGCATCCATGGCGCATGAGCGAGGGCCCTCCGTGGTTACGCTCCGCTACCGCCTCCGGGCCCGAACCGCCCCTCCGCAGAGTTCCCCCCGAACTGGCCCTTCGCTATCGCGAGGCGGGCTGGTGGACCGACGAGACACTCGGCGAGATCCTGGCCCGCGGCCTGGCGGCGGCACCCGGCGCGACCTTCCGGGTGCACTCCCGGGTCCGGCCCTGGTCCGGCACCTTCACCGAGGTCGAGCGGGTCGCGCGACGCCTCGCCGCCGGACTGCGCCGCCGTGGCGTGGGTCCCGGGGATATCGTCGCCTTCCAGTTGCCGAACTGGATGGAGGCGGCCGCCACCTACTGGGCCTCGGCCCTCCTCGGCACCACCGTGGTGCCGATCGCGCACTTCTACGGACGTCGGGAACTCGGCTACATCCTGGCAGCGGTCTCGCCGAAGGTGTTCATCACCTGCGAACGTTTCGGGCACCACGAATTCGACCCCGGTCTGTGCGCCGCGGTACCGGTGGTGGGCGTGGTGGACCGGGATTTCGACGAGTTGCTCGAACCGGAACCGATGAACGGCGCACTGCGCACCGACCCGGACGGTCCCGCATGTATCGCCTTCACCTCGGGCACCACCCGGGCGCCGAAGGGCGTGGTGCACAGCCACAACACCCTGGGTTACGAGGTGCGGCAGCTGGCCGGGATGTATCCGGCCGATCGCGGCGACCAGCTCACCTCGGCACCGGTCGGACATTTCATCGGCATGCTCAATGCCCTGCTCATCCCGGTCCTCGACGGCGCGCCCATCCACCTGCTCGACCTCTGGGACCCGGGCTGGGTGCTCGATCTGATGGCGAGCGAGAACATCTGCGTCGGCGGCGGCGTGAGCTACTTCGTCACCAGCCTGCTCGACCACCCCGGCTACCGGCCCGCGCATCTCGCGCAGTTGCGCTACGCCGGCCTCGGTGGCGCGGCCGTACCGGCGGCGGTGAGCACCCGGCTCGAACAACTCGGTATCACCGTGTTCCGCTCCTACGGCAGTACCGAACATCCGTCGATCACCGGCTCTCTGGCCACCGCGCCCGCGGACAAACGCCTGTTCACCGATGGCAACGCGCTCCCGGGCGTGGAATTCCGGCTCGGCGACGACGGCGAGATCATCAGCCGCGGCCCCGATCTGTGCCTGGGCTACACCGACCCCGAACTCACCGCCCGCGCCTTCGACGCCGACGGCTGGTACCACACCGGCGATATCGGCACCGTGGACGCCGACGGCTACCTCACCATCACCGATCGCCTGTCCGACATCATCATCCGCGGCGGCGAGAACGTGAGCGCGCTCGAGGTCGAGGAGGTGCTGCTCACCTTGCCGGGCGTGGCGGAGGGTGTCGCGGTCGCCGTGCCGGACCCGCGCCTGGGCGAACGCACCGCCGCGGTGGTGCGCTGCCTGCCCGGCCACCGGGCGCCCGATATCGAGACACTGCGCACGCATTTCGCCCGGGCGGGCCTGGCCAAGCAGAAGTGGCCCGAGGAACTGCATATCGTCGCCGACTTCCCGCGGACCCCCAGCGGAAAGATCCAGAAGTTCGTCATCCGGCGGGAGCTGACCGCAGCGCGTGATGAGGCCGTTGCGACCGAACGATTCTGAGAATACGATTCTCGTAAAAAGCCAAGGAGGATTCCATGAGCAAAGTCGAGCTGCCGTACCAGCTTTTCGACGCGGACAACCATCTCTACGAGACCAAGGAAGCGCTCACCCGGCATCTCCCCAAGGAGTACGAGGGCGCCATCCAGTACGTCGAGATCAACGGCCGCACCAAGATCGCGGTCCTCGGCCAGATCAGCGAGTACATCCCCAACCCCACTTTCGAGGTCGTGGCACGCCCCGGCGCCATGGAGCAGTACTTCAAGCATGGCAACCCCGAGGGCAAGAGCCGGCGCGAGATCTTCGGCAAGTCGATGAAGGCGATCGACGCCTTCCGCAATCCGGAAGCCCGGCTGAAGGTCATGGACGACCTGCAGCTGCAGCGCGCCCTGATGTTCCCGACCCTGGCCAGCCTGGTCGAGGAACGTATGCGCCATCACCCCGAACTCATTCACGCGGTGATCGAGTCCTTGAACCGCTGGATGCTCGACGACTGGGGCCAGGACGGCAACTTCGTGCACTCCGGCCGGATCTTCACCGTCCCGGTGATCACGCTGCCGATCGTCGAACGCGCCATCGCCGAATTGAACTGGGCCGTTGTCGAACACGGCGCCAAGGCCATCCTGGTGCGGCCGGCGCCGGTCCCCGGATACAAGGGCATGCGCTCGTTCGCGCTGCCGGAGTTCGATCCGTTCTGGAAGCGGGTGGTCGAACTCGATGTGCTGGTCACCATGCATTCCTCGGACAGCGGTTACTCCCGTTTCGACGCCGAATGGGACGGCAACAGCCTGGAGATGCTGCCGTTCCAGACCAACACCTTCGCGATGACCAATCAGTGGCGGCCGGTCACCGACGCGGTCGCGTCCTGGGTGTGCCACGGTGCGCTGAACCGCTTCCCCGACCTGAAGATCGCGGTGATCGAGAACGGTTCGGCCTGGCTCGAGCCGCTGCTGCAGCAGCTGTCCGATGTCTACAAGAAGGCGCCAGAGGGTTTCGGGTTCCGCGATCCGATCGAGGCCATCAAACAGAGCCTCTACGTGAGCCCGTTCTGGGAAGAGGATCTCGAGCGGTTGTCGCAGGTCATGGGCGCCGACCATGTGCTTTTCGGATCCGACTGGCCGCATCCGGAGGGCCTGGCGGAGCCGGCGCGCTACATCCACGAGATCAAGGACATGCCGCTGGAGAATCAGGCCGACATCATGGGCGGCAACCTGGCGCGGCTGCTCAAAGTGTGAGCGAGTCGGGCCCGGACGCGGTCGCGGGGCGACGCCTCGCACGGCCGCGCTCGCACCCCTGGAGCACAGCATGAGCGGATCGGCCCCGACGCGGCGGCGAAGTGTCGCCTCGCCGGGCCCTCGCACACACCCCGAGGACACAGCATGACCTGGGAAACCATCCCCCGGCTGGCCCTGTCGGCGGCGGATCGTTTCGGCGATGCCGAAGCGGTCGTCGACGGGGAACTGCGGTGGAGTTACCGCGAACTGGTGGACCGGATCCGCCGGGCCGCGGGATCGTTCGCCGAATCCGGGATCGGCACGGGCGACCGGGTGGCCGTCTGGGCGCCCAATTCGGCGGAATGGATCGTCGCCGCCCTCGGTGTGATGACCGCGGGCGGTGTACTCGTCCCGGTCAACACCCGGTTCAAAGCCGAGGAAGCCGCCGATGTCATCCGCCGCAGCGGCGCCCGGGCGCTGCTGGTGCAGAAGGGCTTTCTCGGCGCGGACTATCCGGCACCACCGGGCGTGCCGGTCTACGACCTGAAGTCCGATTTCCTCACCGGCGGGACACCTTTCGAACGCGAGGTCGCGGGCACCGATATCGCCGACATCATCTACACCTCGGGGACCACCGGGCGCCCCAAGGGCGTGATGATGAACCACCGGCAGACGCTGCGGTTGTACTCGGAATGGTGCGATCTGGCCGATCTGCGCCGCGGCGACCGCTATCTGATGGTCAACCCGTTCTTCCACACCTTCGGGCTGAAGGCGGGCATCGTGTCCTCGCTGGTCCGGGGCGCGACCATGCTGCCGGTGCCGGTCTTCGACGTGGACCGGGTGATCGAACTCGTGGAGACCGAACGGATCACCATGCTGCCCGGGCCGCCGACGCTGTACCACTCGCTGCTGGAGTACCGGGGTAGGCGCGATATCTCCTCGCTGCGCGCAGCGGTGACCGGGGCGGCCGATATCCCGGTCGACCTGATCCGCCGGATCCGGGAGGAACTACCGTTCCGGTCGATCATGACCGGTTACGGCCTCACCGAAGCCGGTACGGCGACCGCCTCCCGGCCCGGGGACACCTTCGAGCAGATCGCGACCACCGCGGGTAGCGCCTGCGACGGAATCGAACTGCGCATCGCCGACGACGGCGAAGTACTCATCCGCGGTTACAGCGTGATGCAGGGCTACCTCGACGACCCGGAGGCCACCGCCGCGGCCGTCGATGCCGACGGCTGGCTACACACCGGTGATCTGGGGAGTTTGGACGATGGCGGCCGGCTGAAGGTGATCGGCCGGAAGAAGGATATGTACATTGTCGGCGGGTTCAACGCCTATCCCGCCGAGATCGAAGGGTTCCTGCTGGAACATCCGGCGGTCGCGCAGGCCGCGGTGATCGGTGTCCCCGACGAGCGGATGGGTCAGGTCGGCAAGGCGTTCGTGGTGGCGCGCGGACAACTCGGCGCAGCGGAGCTCATCGCCTGGGCCAAGGAACGCATGGCGGGATACAAGGTGCCGCGGTCGGTGGTCTTCCTCGACGAGCTACCACTCAACGCCACCGGAAAGGTCGTGAAGGATCAGCTGCGCTGAGATCAGCGGCGCGGCATCGGATCGACCGATAGCCCGGCCGAGGAATCGGTGCGGCGAGATGCCACTCCGACCCGCACGGTAGTGGATCGGGCCCGGTTCCCGAGGCAGTAGCTCCCGGCGGGTGCGCCGGGCTCCTCCGCGGAGTCCGGCGCGTCGGCATGCCCGACGGTGGCCGGGTTTTCGGCGGGATCCAACCGCGAACGATCTCGACCAGGACAACGCCCACGGTGTATCGTCGAACACAATCGAGAGTGAGATTCTCATCTGAAGAGATGCTCGATCTCCTGGTCCGGGCCGCGCCCGGCGTCGACCACGAACAGCGAGGAGTCCGGTGAATATCGACGACATGATTCTGGTGAGCATCGACGACCACGTGGTCGAGCCGCGCAATATGTTCGACAACCACGCGCCGAAGAAGTACGCCGAGTACGTTCCCAAGGTCGTCGTCGACGACTCGGGCATCGATCGCTGGATCTACCGGGACCGGCCCACCGGTGTCACCGGGCTCAACGCGGTCGTCTCCTGGCCGGCCGAGGAATGGGGTTACGACCCCGCCGGATACGCCGAGATGCGGCCCGCCGTCTACGACATCCACGACCGGGTACGCGATATGGACGCCAACGGCGTCCTCGGCTCCATGTGCTTTCCCACCTTCACCGGTTTCAGCGCCGGGCATCTGAGCCGCGGTGGCATGGACGAGATCACTGTCGCGATGATCTCCGCCTACAACGACTGGCATATCGAGGAGTGGGCGGGCGCCTACCCGGGCCGCTTCATCCCGATCGCCATCCTGCCGCTGTGGGAGCCGCAACTGGCCGTCGACGAGATCAACCGCGTCGCCGCCAAGGGCTGCCATTCGGTGACCATGCCGGAGTTGCCGCATATCGACGGCCTGCCCAGCTACCACGACATCGACTACTGGTCCCCGGTGTTCCAGGCACTCACCGATAACGACACCGTCATGAATCTGCACATCGGACAGGGCTTCGGCGTCCTCAAGCTGGCACCGGACGCACCGATCGACAATCTCATGGTCCTCGCGCCCAGTATCTCGCTCATCGGCACCCAGGATCTGCTGTGGGGACCGGCCTTCCGCAGTTTCCCGAAACTCAAGGTCGCCCTGTCCGAGGGCGGCGTGGGCTGGATCCCGTTCTTCCTGGACCGTTCCGACCGGCACTACACCAACCAGCGCTGGTTGCGCCGCGATTTCGGCGGCAAGATGCCCAGCGAGGTGTTCCGGGAGCACGTCCTCGCCTGCTACGTGACGGACCCGACCTCACTGAAACTGCGGCACGAGATCGGCATCGACAACATCGCGTGGGAGTGCGACTACCCACATTCCGATTCGCTGTGGCCGGGCGCCCCGGAATTCGTGCTCGACGAGCTCCAGCGGGCGGGCGCCGACGACTCCGATATCGACAAGATCACCTGGCAGAACGCCTGCCGCTTCCTGAACTGGGACCCGTTCGCACACACCCCCCGCGAGCAGGCGACGGTCGGCGCGCTGCGCGCGAAGGCCACCGACGTGGACCTGTCGACCACGACCCGCGCCGAGTACGCGGAGCGCTTCGCGGCCAAGCACGCGAGCTGAGCCCCGGTCGGGGCCGGGCGTTCCCTCATGAGCCCGCCCCGATCGCCGGTACACCGCCTCCCGGACTCCGCGGAGTCCGGGAGGCGGTCGGCGTTCACCGCGCACCTTTCCGGACCGCCGTCACGCTGAGCCGTGGCAACGGCCCGGTCCGGTCACGCCTCCCGGCCGGCGATCACGCCGGGTTCGCGGGCACCCACGGTCGCGGATCACCCTCCCCGGCCCCGCGGTAGCAGGCGCCGTCGTGGATGTGCAGGATCGCGTCGGCACCGTCGACCGAGGCGCGGTCGAGCGGGAAGTAGCCGTGCGCCTGGGTGTGGTCGTCGCGGGTGCGGGCGGTGGGGATCTCGGTGGGTGCGATCAGGCCCCGATCCGGGATGCGGGTCTGCAGGAACCCCTCGTAGGTGTCGGGTTCGGGTTCGAGCAGGTCGAAGGTCTCATCGCGACCCAGGCTGCCGAGGATCAGGGCGTAGTCCGTACCCACCAGGGAGTGCACGACGGCGCCGGCGCTGTGCCAATCGAGTTCCATGGGCCCCATGGTCATATGGCTCGGATTCCGTTGCAGATGCGCGTTCTGGGCGCATACCAGCGTCGGGCCCCGGTCGGCCTCGAAGCGGCGGATATCGAGGAGGTTCTGTGCCATCAGCGCGTCCCGGGCGGCACACATACGGGTCCAGCGGGCAGCCTGTTCGACGGGCCGGGCCGCCAGCCTGTGGTACCGCAGCAGACCGAGTCCGGCGGTGAGATACGTTTCGGCCCGGAACCATTCTGCGCGTGAGGTCTTCTCCATCAGCTCCGGCGCCCGCAGATAGAGCTCGGTGAGCATATCGTCGGCGTGCACACGGAGGGCGCCGGCCGCCTCGGTCGCACCGATCGATTCCTCCGGGTCCATGACCGCCGCCGTGCGGTGCCACCGTTCGTCCGCACCGAGCAGGCCGGCCAGATCGAGGTCGAGGCCCAGGTAGTCGCGGGCGTATTCGAGGTAGCGACGCGGACTGAACGCACTCATCGTCTCCGCGGAGATATCGAAGCCGTGGAACGACAGCCGCTCGGCGGTGGGCCGCCCCTCGTTGTATTCCCGCATCCAGGCAACCAGCTGCCGGTTCGCGGCGAGACCACCGAACCCGTGCGAGAAACCCTCGGCCATGGCCGTGTCGAGGGTGCCCACCCCTTGCTGGACATAGTCGTGCACGGTGAGGGCGGCCACCCGATCGGTCTCCAGGGCGATCGAGCGATAGCCGCGGCCGGCCAGTTCGGCGAAGAGCTCGTTGCGGGTCCAGGCGAAGGCGGGTTCGAGATGGGTCGGCTCGCCGAATGCCAGCAGCTTCGGGGAGGTGGCGAGCACGGTATCGATGTCGAAGTTCATTTCTTCGATCGTATCTTTGAAGGCTCGGTTGATACTTTCCGCACATCTAAGCCTTGATTGGGCGGTAAAGTCTCAAACCGATGATCACCCTGCGACCAGCCGACCTCGCGCGCGAGCACGGACTCTCGACCCAGGCGGTCCGCAACTACGAACGCGACGGGTACCTCCCGGCCGCCGAACGCACGGCGAGCGGCTACCGGATCTACACCGAGGTCCACGCGGCGGCCCTACGCGCTTTTCTCGCCCTGGTCGCCGCATACGGGCACGCGCTCGCCGGCCGGATCATGACCGAACTCCACACCGGCGGCCTGGACAACGCCCTGAAACTCATCGACCGCGGCCACCGGCAACTGTCGCGGGACCGCGAAACCCTGGAGACAGTCCGCCGGGCCATCGCGCACCTGCCCACCGGGTACGACCCCGACCCCGGACGTTCACGTGCGACCGCCGACCGCACTGTGGGCGAGCTGGCCCACCACCTCCGCATCACCCCGGCCACGCTGCGCGCGTGGGAAGCCGCGGGAATTCTCGTCCCTGAGCGCGACCCGGGCACCGGCTACCGGACCTACCGCGCGCCCGATATTCGCGACGCCGAACTGGCCCACCTGCTCCGACGCGGAGGCTACGGGCTGGACCATATCGCCATTGTGGTCGACCAGGTCCGGACGGCCGGCGGCACCGAGGCCTTGACCACCTCGCTCGCCGCCTGGCAGCGCCGGCTCACCACCCAGGGGCTCGCCATGCTGCAGGCGGCGGGCCGGCTCGGCGACTACCTCCACCGTCTCCCGCCCGAAAGCCGGGGGCAGCACGGGTGATCACGTCTTGTCCGCTACTGTGCGGCCGGGCGCCCGGAGGCAGGGGGGCATCCCTTGGTACTGGGAGGTGACACTCCGGCCGGAACGCAGCGAGATCGCGATGATCCGGGCTTTCGCCGGGGAGACCACGCACGAGCTTCCGGCCGGCGTCCGCCCGCTCTACCCGGCCGACTCTCGGCTGATCGGCAGATGGACGCCGACCGATTCCGAGGGAATCGAGATCGACTTCCCGTTCCCGACCCGGATTCCCTGGTCGGACCTGGAGTTCTGATCGGGTCAGAAGCCGCGCACGCGGTCGGGCACCACGCGGAAGGGCACCGAGTACTCGGCGCGGAACTGATCTCCGGTCATGGACAGCCCGGCCAGTCCCGACTCGTACTTGTCCAGATAGGCCGCGATCTCATCCGCCTCGATGGAGGGCTCGAGCTGGGCCGCACCGCCGAAGACCACCACTTCTCCCCCGCTCTCGGTGCTGTTGAAGTGCAGCGCCACCCGCGGGTTACGGGCGATATTGCGAAGCTTGGGACGGTCGGGCCGACTGAATATCAGGAAGCCGCTCCCGTCCCAGCGGAACCACACCGGGTTGGGCTGCGGGGTGCCGGTGGGTCCCACGGTGGTCAACCAGACGATCTGCTCGCGGTCCAGCCGCTCGGCCACACGGGCACCGAATTCCGTTGCGGGGTCGATTAGTTCATGCGCGCGCGGTGTCGTCATGAGCGGCCTCCGGGGGGATGGGCGGACGGGATGCGCCCGGAACAACATCCGGGCCCACGCGAGGATTCCCGCCCGAGAACGCGGTTTCCCTGCGTTCCGGTAAGTATCCGGTAACTATTTTTATAGGTCACTTTTCCATCAAATCCGGGCTCGCCCGGCCGGGGCCGTGCAAAACTTCAGCGAATCATCCTTCCCGCTGAAAGAAGCCTTGATGAAAACCCTGTCCATCCTGGGCACCGCCGCCCTCGCCGCCGCGTCGTTCGGCCTGATGGCAGCCGCGCCGGCCGGCGCCGCACCGGCCGGATGCCACGCCTCCTACGACCCCTGCGTGCCCATCACCAGTGATGTCGACTGCGCCGGCGGCAGCGGTAACGGGCCCGCCTACACCGGGCGAGTGCGGGTGATCGGCCCCGACGAGTACGACCTGGATCGCGACGGCAACGGAATCGGCTGCGAGAGTAGCTGACCGTTGGGGACCGGGAGACACGAGCCACCGGCCTCGGTCAGCCAGGTGTTCCACGCTGCCCGGTCCCACCCTGTGGGGTACGTGACGTCCCTGATCGCCGCCACCTCGACAAGCGAATATGCTCGAACCCGTGAAGCCATCCCGTCTGGTCGAACTGCGCCTAACCGCCTTCAAGTCGTTCCACGGCGAAATCTTGCCGCTGGGTGGGACAACCATATTGATCGGACGTAACAGCGTAGGCAAATCCAATGCCTTCGATGGCTTGGAAGTTTTGGCTCGGCTCGCGGAGGGCGAAGACCTTGCCGATGCCCTCGACGGTCGCCGAAGAGAAGGAGGGACTGTACGAGGCGGGTCGGCCGGTTGTCCTCCACACGGAAAGTCCAGGTTCGAACTCGGCTGCTCCGTAGAGGTGGAGGAGGACCGGTACGACTACGACCTCACTGTCGAAGTTCGTCCGGACCTACGCGTGGTTTCCGAACGGCTCTATGGTCCAGGCCAAGCCGTCAAGAGCGGCAGAGTCAGTTTTGGCCCCCTGATCGAAACACGCGAGCCAGGTGCGCCCGGGACGGGAATCGTGGCCGATATCCACAACGGCAAGCGCGGCTCCAACACACCGTATACATTCCGCGACAGCCGTTTGATCATCAGCCAGGTGCCGCTCGCCCTGGGCGGTGTCAACCGCGCCGAAACATCGGTGATAAGAGGCGCATCGGCTGTCCTTCTCGCGCTCCGGGGAATCTTCCACCTCGATCCGGTGCCGCACCTGATGCGCGGTTTCGTCCCGCACCGCGATGCCGAGCTACGTCGGACGGGTGAAAACGTCTCCGCAGCGCTGCAAAGGCTACAGAAGAACGATCTGCGCGCCTTCGACAGAGTTCAGCAACTCGTTCGATCGGTGGCGGACGACCGCGTGCGGAATATCGGGTTCGTGTCCTCCGATCTCGGTGATGTGATGCTGGCGCTGGAAGAGACGCACGGCCGGGACGAAGAAGTCGAACGGACTCCCGCGCGGGAAATGAGCGATGGCCTCCTGCGGTTCACCGCCATAGCCACAGCTCTGCTTTCCTCTCAATACGGCTTGGATGTGGACGCATCAGTAGGCGCCCGCATCGAGAGAGACGAAGAAGAGGACGTCAGAGGGGGTGTGCTCATCGTTATCGAAGAACTCGAGAACGGTTTGCATCCTTCACAAGCCCGTCAGGTATTGGACCTTGTCCGTACAAGCAGCGAGACACCGGGCACCAGTGTGCTCGTCACAACCCACAGTCCTGCCATTCTCAATGCGGCCGAAGGATCCTTGAACAGGAACGTCATTGTCTGCCACCGTAGCCAGGAGACCGGCTACAGCGTGCTGACGCCGCTGATGAAGGTCCCGGGATACAGCACCGCTCTCGCGGAAGGTTCACTCGGGGACGCGGTTATCGCGGGAAAGCTATCTGGCACGGAAAGTGAAGCACCGCCCGACTACAGCGAATTCGAACGACTGCTGGGGCTCCGTTGATGCGTGCTGTCGCCTTCATAGACACAAGCGTTCTCTGCAACCTCGTCCCTGTACCCGGCCGAGATCAGCAGCGGGACGACGTCCAAGAAGAGATGCGGCATCGTCTCTCAAAGGACGAGCAGTTCATACTGCCGATCACCGCGGTAGTCGAGACCGGCAACTTCATCGCCCAGCTGGACGACGGCGGCCTGCGTCGAACTACTGCGCAGAAGCTGCAAGCCATCCTCCGTTTCATCTGCGAGGGGCGGTCTCCCTGGGTATTACACGACGTCCCGTGGAACCGGCACTTCCTCGAGAAGCTACTCGAGGGTGCCGGAACATACGTCGATTACGTGGAGCATGCGCAGAACCGGGTGGGCACTGGCGATCTCTGCGTACTAACCGAACGCCATCTTTACCACACTCGCACAGGAATACCTGCGACGATATGGACACTCGACGCGGGCTTGATGGCGTACTCGACACCGGTATGAGAACGAAGTCAGCGGGTACGCGAAGCCGAAAAGACCGATCGCGGTTTCATCCCGGTGGTCACCACAAACAGTACGAATGATACCGGAGAGCAAATTCTCCGGCACCATCCCCCTGTTGACCTCAGGCCACCGCGCCGCTGGTCTTCAATTCGATGATCCGCTCCCAATCCCAGCCGAGTTCGAGCAGCACCTCCTCGGTCTGTGCCGCGAACTCCGGCCCGGGCCGCAACTCGGGAGCCGTGACATCGAATTGCACCGGACTGGAGACCAGCTCCAGCTCTCCGGCCGGGAGGATGTATTCGTTGGACCTGATCTGATCGTCCTGCCCTACCTGGTGCGAGTCCTGGACCGGGGCCCAGGGGCCCCTGAGTGTCGCGAATTTCTTCGTCCACTCGGCCAGCGTGCGCTGCGCGATGGCCGCGCGCAGGATCTCGACCCCGGCCGCGGTATTGGCGGCGATCTGCGCCGCGTCGGCGAAGCGCGGATCCCCGGCCAGCTCGGGGCGGTCGATGTGGTGGCAGACGTCGGCCCAGAACTTACCGGGCTGCAGCATCACGAACGAGAGATAGCGGTTGTCGGCCGTACGGTAGAGGCCCGACAGCGGGTTCGCCATCGCGCCGTGGGTCCCGGGCGGGGGCGCCAGCATGGGTTCACCCTGATACGCCGACAGCGCGACCGTATGCCCCAGCGACCAGAGTCCGCTGCCCAGCAGTGAGACATCGACGACGGACGGTTCCCCGGTGCGCTCCCGCTTCAGCAACGCCGCGGCGATCCCGCCGGCCAGGTTCGTCCCGGAGATGGTGTCGCCGAAAGCCGGGCCGGGCGGCTGGATCATCCCGTCGGTACCCTCCGGGGTGATGGTGGCGGCCACGCCGCCGCGACACCAGAAGGCGGTCATGTCGTAGCCGCCGCGATCGGACTCCTGGCCCCGCGGCCCCAGCGCGCTACCCCGGGCGTAGACGATCTTCGGGTTCACCGCGCGGATATCGTCGACATCGATCCCGAACTTCGTCCGGGCCGAGGGCAGGAAACTGGTGAGGAACACATCCGCGCGCCGCGCCAGTTCGTGGATGACCTCGCGGCCCGCCGGGTTCGACATATCGACGCCGATACTGCGTTTCCCGCGGTTGGCGTGCTCGATGTTCGGGTTCGGGTCGCCCTCCACCTTGAACTTGCCGATCTGGCGCAGCCCCCGCTGCGGATCGCCGGTGACCGCGTGCTCGACCTTGATCACGTTGGCGCCCCAGTCGGCGAGCACCGCGCCCGCCGAGGGGACGAACCCGTACATGGCGACCTCGAGGACCGTGATCCCCTCGAGCGGTTTACTCACGAGACCACCTCGGCGAGGGTCTTGCGCTCCATGAATTCCTCCATGCCCACGACGCCCATCTCCCGCCCGACACCGGACTGTTTGTAGCCACCGAAAGGCGCGTCCGGATGGAAGTAGTTGCCGCCGTTGATGCTGAAGGTCCCGGTGCGGATCCGGCGGGCCACGGCCCGCGCCCGCTCCGCGTCGGCGCCGAAGACGCCGCCGGACAGGCCGTAGATGGAGTTGTTGGCGATCCGCACGGCGTCGTCGATATCGTCGTAGGGGATCAGCGCGAGCACCGGGCCGAACACCTCCTCCTGCGCGATCTCGCTGTCGGGGTCGACATTCGCCAGCAGAGTCGGCGTGTAGAAGTACCCCGGATCGACCTTCTCGCCGCCGGCCACCAGGGTGGCGCCCGCGGCGACCGCCCGCTCCACCAGGCCGTGCACCTTGTCGCGCTGGCGTTCACTGATCAGCGGGCCCATGTAATTCTTCGGGTCGGCCGGGTCGCCGTAGGTGATGTTGGCGAGGTTGGCGGCCACCAGTTCGGCGACCTTGTCGTGGTCGGCGCGGGGTACCAGCAGTCGGGTGGTGATCGCACAGCCCTGGCCGGCATGTGAGCAGATGCTGAAGGCGGCGAACATGGCGCCCAGGTTGTAGTCGGCGTCGTCGAGCAGGATGGCCGCGGATTTTCCGCCGAGCTCGAGGAAGACCTTCTTGAGGGTGGCGCTGGCGGCGGCCATGATCTTGCGACCGACCGGGGTGGAGCCGGTGAAGGACACCACGTCGACGTCGGGGTGCGTGGTCATCCGTTCCCCGACGGCCACCTCGGAACTCGCGAGGATGTTCACCACCCCGGCGGGGATATCGGTGTGGTTCGCGATGAGCTCGCCCAGCGCCAGCGTGATGAGCGGGGTGTCGGGGGCGCCCTTGAGCACCACCGTGCAACCCGCGGCCAGCGCCGGCGCGAGTTTGGCGAACGCCAGCTGGAAGGGATAGTTGTACGCGGCGATGGCGGCGACGACGCCCGCGCCCTCCTTTTCCACCCAGCGCTGGTGCTGCGCACCGCGGATCTCGACCGGGCCGAGGTCCTCGGTCCAGGTGTAGTTCTTCAGCACGCCCGCGTAGTACTTGACGATCTCGAACGGGGTCTCGAGCTGATTGCCCTTGGTGAGGATGTAGCTCGCACCGACCTCGGCGATCATCAGGGCGCGCAGGTCCTCCACATTGTCCTGCAGCGCCTGGTAGAGCTGTTCCAGGCAGCGCGCGCGGAATTCGTGGTTCGTCGACCAGTCGGTGGTGTCGAACGCACGACGGGCAGCGGCCACCGCGGCGTCGACCTCGGCGATACCGGCCTCGGGCGCGTGGCCGACCACTTCCCCGTTCGCGGGATTGAGTGAGGCCAGGGTCGCCCCGGTCTCGACCAGCTGCCCGTCGATGAGCAACCGCTGCGTGGCAGTCACCGCCTCTTCCTGCGTTGACATCCCGCCTCCTCGAAAGTTATGAAAATTGCATTCTCGTTTCAGGAGAATAGTACATTTGGCAAGGGTGGTCCGGCTGGTGATTCGGCGAGCTGGAGCAATCCGAAACATCCGCAGGTCGACCGCCCGCACGCGGCTCCGGCCGATCTTGCGGACACGAACTGCACGAGAGTACGGTTCTCCATAATCGGAATGCATATTCTTGCGTCGGTGGGCGCGGGAGAGGAGAGGCAGGCGTGAAAACCGCAGTTGTCACCGGCGGCGCCTCGGGCATCGGACTGGCCATCGCGCAGCGGTTGCGCAGCGACGGATTCCATGTCGCCGCCCTGGACCGCAACTCCGCCGCGGCGGACGATTCCGCTTACCGGGCCGATGTGACCGATCCGGACAGCCTCGCCGAAGCACTCGGGGCCGTTCGCGAGAAGCTCGGCCCGGTCACCGTGCTGGTGAACGCGGCCGGAGTCGACGGATTCAAACGGTTCCAGAACATCGACTTCGCGGAATGGCAGCGGGTCATCGAGGTGAACCTGCACGGCGTCTTCCACACCATCCAGGCGGTACTGCCGGATATGATCGAGGCCGGCTGGGGCCGCATCGTGAACATCTCGTCGTCGAGCGCACAGTCGGGCCAGCCGTTCATGTCCCACTATGTATCGTCGAAATCCGCGGTCAACGGACTCACCAAATCCCTTGCGCTGGAACTGGGCCCCTCGGGGATCACGGTGAACGCGGTGCCCCCGGGCTTCATCGACACCCCCATGCTGCGCCGCTCCGAGGAACGCCGGCTGCTCGGCGGCACCGTCGAAGACCATATTCAGCGCACCCCCGTGCGGCGCGTCGGTAAACCCGAGGACATCGCCGCCACCTGCGCTTTCCTGATCTCCGAGGAGGCCGGTTACATCACCGGCCAGATCATCGGCGTCAACGGCGGACGCAACACCTGAGCCACCGGATTCCGCCCACCGCATCCGAAGGGAAGTGACAACCGTGAAGGTCCATGTCGATCAGGAACGCTGCCAGGGGCACACCCTGTGCTCGATGATCGCGCCGAAAGCGTTCGAACTCAGTGAAATCGACGGGCATTCCTCGCCGGTCGACGAAAATGTCGCCCACGACCAAGAGGACCAGGTGCGCGAAGCGGTGCACTCCTGCCCCGAGCGCGCCATTTCGCTCACCGAGTAGTACGAGGGGCACCCGATGTCCGCCACCGAACCCACCGACCGCCTGCATCCCCGGCTCGATTTCGACCGCTACGGGCCCGCCTACCGGGAATCGTTCCAGGCGATCACCGAGCATATGCACCGGCAGTGCCCGATCGCCTGGACCGACCGCCACGACGGTTACTGGGTGGCCGCGGGAAACCGGGAGGTCTTCGAACTCGCCCGGTGCCCCTACGTCTCCAACGACCGTGATGTCGACGGTGTGCGGCGCGGATATCAGGGCATCACCATCCCCTCCACGAACCAGGCTGCCATCCGCAACGGCATCCTGGAGATGGACGACCCCGAGCACCGTGAACTGCGGGCCGTGCTCAACCCGTATCTGTCCCCCGCCGCAGTGCAGCGGTGGATACCGTTCGTCGACGAACTGGTCCGCGCCGCGCTCGACGAGAAGATCGCCACGGGCCGCATCGATTTCGTCGACGACCTGGCCAATATCGTGCCGGCGGTCCTGACCCTCGCCATGCTGGGCGTACCGCTTCGCAACTGGGCGGTCTACAGCGAGCCCGCGCACGCGACGGTGTACACCCCGCCCGACTCGCCGGAGTTCGAGCGGGTACACCGGATGCACCAGGAGATGGGCCTGGACCTCTACACCAATCTCACCGAGATCCGGGCGAATCCCCGGCCCGGTCTCATCCACGCGCTCGCGACCGAGGCGACGCTGGGCGGGGCGCCCCTGTCCGATATCGAGATCCTCGGCATGCTCGGCCTGTTGATCGGCGGAGGTTTCGACACCACCACCGCACTCACCGCGCATTCACTGGAGTGGCTGTCCGAGCATCCGGGCGAACGGGAAACGCTCAGCCGGGAACGGGACCAGCTGCTGGACTCGGCGACCGAGGAATTCCTGCGCTACTTCACGCCGGCGCCCGGCGACGGCCGCACCGTGAACACCGATGTCGAACTGGCCGGCGCGCGGTTCGCCGAAGGCGAACGACTGTGGTTGTCCTGGGCCATGGCCAATCGTGACCCGGCCGTGTTCGACCGGCCCGATACGGTCGTGCTGGACCGTAAAGGTAACCGGCACTTCAGTTTCGGCCTGGGGATCCACCGGTGTATCGGTTCGAATGTGGCCCGCGCGGTGTACAAGCGGATGCTGGTCGCGGTGCTGGATCGGCTACCGGACTTCCGGTGTATCCCGGAGGAAGCCGTGCACTACGAGACCATCGCGGTGATCCAGGGCATGCGGCACCTGCCGGCCACATTCACCCCCGGGGAACCGCTCGGTCCCGGGCTCACCGAGACACTCACGAGACTGCAGACCGTCTGCGATGAACAGCGGCTCGCCGAGCCGGTGACCGTCCGCAAGGACGCGGCGCAGATCTGACGCCCCGGCACCGACGCCACGAGGAGGCGATATGTCATCGACGACCGGCGACGAACCGGCACCCCGATCGGGGCGACCGCTACCGCTGCTTTCCCTGGACACCGAGTTCTTCTGGACGTCGGGCGCCGACGGGAACCTCCGCATCCAGGAGTGCCGGGCGTGTGCGGCACTGATCCATCCGCCGCAGCCGATCTGCCGCTACTGCCGGGGGCGCGAGCTGGCGCCCCGGATCGTGTCGGGCACCGCGATCCTCGCGTCGTTCACCGTCAACCACCGCTTCGCGCTACCGGGCCTCCCGCCGCCGTACGTGGTGGCGACGGTGGCGCTGGAAGACGATCCGCGGGTGCGGCTGACCACCAATATCGTCGACTGCGATCCCGGCGAACTCACCCTGGGTATGCGGCTGGAGGTGGTGTTCCGGCAGGACGACGATGTGTGGCTGCCGCTGTTCCGGCCCGCCGCGCAACAGTCCGGCCCGGCGCCGCTGCCGGTGGACGAGATACCCGCGGATCAGTTCGGGCGGCACGTGCGGACGATGCGACGCCGCGACAAGTTCGAGGACAGCGTCGCGCTCACCGGGATCGGGATGTCGCGGATCGGGCGACGGCTCATGCGGCCGCCCCTGGAACTCACCGTCGACGCCTGCCAGCAGGCGATCGCCGACGCGGGCCTGGGCCTCGACGATATCGACGGACTGTCCTCGTATCCGGGCGGCGGTAATCTCGGCGGATTCGGCGAGGGCGGCGTCACCGCGCTGGAGTCCGCGCTCGGTATCCGGCCCACCTGGCACAACGGCGGAATAGAGACCTTCGGGCCCGGCGGGTCGGTGATCGCGGCCATGCTCGCGGTGCACGCGGGTCTGGCCACCCATGTGCTGTGTTTCCGCACGGTCTGGGAAGCCACGTTCAACGAGTTGATGAAGCGGGGCACGATCCCCGCGGGTGGCGGCGGCCGCACCGCGAGCTGGATGCATCCGTTCGGTTCCACCTCGGCCGCGCATACGCTGGCGCAGAAGGCGCAGCGGCATTTCCACGACTACGGCACCACCCGCGAAACCCTCGGCTGGATAGCGCTGAACCAGCGCGCGAACGCCGCGCTGAATCCGAGCGCGGTGTACCGGGAACCGCTGACGATGGACGACTATCTGAACGCGCGCCCGATCACCACACCGTTCGGCCTCTACGACTGCGATGTCCCGTGCGACGGCGCCGTCGCGGTGATCGTCTCGGCCCGGGAGACCGCCGCCGATCTGCCCGGGACCGCCATCCGGGTGGAGGCGGTGGGTACCCAGATCGTCGAACGGATCGAATGGGACCAGAGCACGCTCACCCATGAACCCCAGGTCCTCGGCCCCGCCGCCCATCTGTGGACCCGCACCGAGTTGCGGCCCGAGGATGTGGACGTCGCCGAGCTGTACGACGGGTTCACCATCAACTGCCTGTCTTGGATCGAAGCGCTCGGCTTCTGCAAGATCGGCGAGGCCAGGGATTTCCTGGACGGCGGAAGGAACATCGCCCGCGACGGCCTGCTGCCGCTGAACACCCACGGCGGCCAGCTCTCGCACGGCCGCACCCACGGGATGGGGCTGATGCACGAGGCGATCGTCCAATTGCGCGGGACCGCCGGGGCACGGCAGGTGCCCGGCGCGAAAGTGGCGGTGGTGTCCAGCGGGGGCCTCACCCCGGGCGGCGCGGTCCTGCTGCGGAGCGAATCCTGATGCCCCGGGGTGCGTGGTGACGCTGACCGGATCCGATCTGGCGCCTACCGATTCCACCGGCCCGTTGCCGGTGGTCGCCGAGGTGCCCGAAGTCGACGGGGTCCCGGTTTCCGGACTGCTGGCCGAGGTGGCCGACCCGCGGGCGGTCGTGGTCGCCCTGCACGGCGGCGCCGTGGACTCCCGGTATTTCGACTGTCCCGGACATCCCGAGTACTCGCTGCTGCGCACCGGGCAGCGGCTCGGTTACACCGTGCTCGCGCTGGACCGCCCCGGGTTCGGCAGTTCGGCTCCGCACGCCGCGCTCCTGGACCCGCCACAGCGCCGGGTGGACCTCGTCTACGGCGCCGTCGACGCGCTCCTGGACGGCCTGCCGCGCGGCGCGGGCGTCTTCCTGCTCGCGCATTCGGCGGGTTGCGAACTCGCGGTCCGGATGGCGGCCGCCGAGCGCGGCGCCGACCTGCTCGGACTCGAACTCGCCGGCACCGGGCGCCGGCACCAGCAGGCCGCCCAGGACCTGCTCTGGGGCGCCGACCGGATCGCCGGCCGGCGGCCGCGTGGGGTGGGGCGGCTGATCTGGGAACCGTCCCGGCTGTATCCCGACGACGTCCTGGGCGGTAGTACCGTGTCCGCGCAGGGCTCGCACCTGGAGTCGCGGGCGCTGCACGACTGGGCCGCGCGGGAATTCCTCGGCCTGGCCCCCGATATCGGGGTTCCGGTGCGGTACAGCCTGGGCGAATACGAGCGGGTGTGGCGCAACGATCCCGCGGAGATGGTCGCGGTGGGTGGTCTGTTCACCCGGTCGCCGCGGGTCGTGCTGAACCGGATACCCAACACCGGTCACAACGTCGGCCTCGGCCGGACCGCACGGGCCTACCACCTCACCGTGCTGGCCTTCGCCGAGGAGTGCATCATCGCCCGCGGGACCGGAGAATTCTCCGGCCCGGCCCTGCAATTCGACGGCGGCGCGGCCGCGCGGCCGGAAAGGTAGCCGAATGGACGTCACCGATATCGCACTGCTGCTGCTCCGCCTGGTCGTGGGCGGCACCATGAT
Source organism: Nocardia sp. NPDC050799 (assembly GCF_040654015.1). Classification (NCBI taxonomy): domain Bacteria; kingdom Bacillati; phylum Actinomycetota; class Actinomycetes; order Mycobacteriales; family Nocardiaceae; genus Nocardia; species Nocardia sp. NPDC050799. The sequence goes on along the minus strand of NZ_JBFAHF010000034.1, from coordinate 39,492 downwards.
CGCCCACGGGATCAACCACTGGATCGGCGGCGGCAAGATCGCCGGCACCGCCGGCTGGTTCAGCGGCCTCGGGTTACGCCACGGCGTCCTGCAGGCCTGGTTCAGCGTGATCACCGAGATCGGCGCGGGGGCACTGCTGGTCGTCGGGCTGCTCACCCCGCTGGCCGCCGCGGCGGTGATCTCGGTGATGCTGGTCGCCGCGCTGCTGGCACACCGGAAGAACGGCTTCTTCGTGTTCAAGGACGGCTACGAGTACGTCCTGGTTCTCGCGGTCGTCTCGCTGGCGCTCGGAATCCTGGGACCCGGATGGCTGTCCGTGGACCACGCCGCCGGGATCGAGCTCACCGGCTGGGGTGGCGGCGCCGTCGCGCTGGGGATCGGTGTCGTCGCCACCGCCGGTCTGCTGGCGGTGTTCTGGCGGCCGGCCACCCCGGAACCGGATTCGGCGGACGCCGGATCCTGAGCTGCGCGAGAGAGGAACTTCATGCGCGTCGGATTCATCGGACTGGGCAGTCAGGGCGGGCCCATGGCCCGCCGTATCGTCGAGGCCGGATACCGGACCACCCTGTGGGCACGCCGCCCCGCCACCACCGAACCGTATACCGATACCGCGGCGAACGTCGCCGGCACGCCCGCGGATCTCGCCGCCGACAGCGATCTGGTGTGTCTGTGTGTGGTCGGCGACGCCGATGTGCGCGAAGTCCTCGACCGCGCGGACGGTGTCCTGGCGGGATTCGCCGCCTCCGCGGCCGGACGTACGGCGGCACCGGTGATCGCGATCCACAGCACGGTCCATCCCGACACCTGCCGGGAATTGGCCGAAATTGCCGCCACCCAAGGCGTTTCGCTCATCGACGCACCGGTCAGCGGTGGGGCTCCCGCCGTCGCGGCCGGGCGGCTGCTGGTGATGGCCGGGGGTGACGAGGACACCCTCGCGCGCTGCCGGCCGGTATTCGAGACCTACGCGAACCCGATTGTGCATCTGGGCGGTGTCGGTGCCGGGCAGACCACCAAACTGCTCAACAATCTCCTGTTCACCGCGCATATGGCCACCGCGGTCAGCACCTTGGAACTGGGCGCCCGGCTGGGCGTGAGCCCCGAGCGGCTCGGCGAGGTGATCGGCAACGGCAGCGGGAACAGTTTCGCGCTGGGACGGATCCTGGCCGGCGGTGGAACTCTCGACCAGATCGCCGCACATGCCGGTGAGCTACTGCGCAAGGACGTCCGGCTGATCAGCGAACTGGCCGATGCCGCACAGATCGCCCCCGGAGTGGTGCTCGATACCGCCGACGCGACGCTCGCCCTGATGGGCCGCCCCCGCTGACCCTCGGCACCACACCCTTGCCGACCCGGCCGGAACCAGGCGACCCCGGCGCCGCCCAGTTCCGCGTGACTCCCGACCCCACCGCGGAGCGGCAGGCACGGCAGGCCGGACTTTTCGAACGAAGGAGAACCGAGTGCGTATCGGATTCATCGGCGCCGGCCGCATGGGAACCCCCATGATCCGGCGCCTGACGGCCGCCGGGCACAGTGTCCGCGCGCTCGGGCGCAATCCCGGCACCCGAGCCGCGATCACCGCGACCGGCGCCACCGCGCTCGGCTCGGCGATCGAGACCGGACAGGACGCCGAGGCGGTGGTGGTCTGTGTTTTCACCGATCAGCAGGTCCACGAGGTGTGCCTGAACAGCGGACTGCTCGAGACGATGCCGCCCGGCTCGGTCCTGATCCTGCACACCACCGGCAGCCCCGACACCGCGACGACGATCGCTGCCGCCCCGACCGCCGCCGGACGCCATGTGGTCGACGCCCCGGTGAGCGGGGGTCCGCACAATATCGCCGACGGTTCGCTCACCGTCTTCCTGGGCGGCTCGGCCGACGCGACCGCGCGGGCGCGCCCCGTGCTGGCCGCGTACGCCGATCCGGTCTTGGCGGTCGGGGAACTCGGTAACGGGCAGCGCGTGAAACTCGTCAACAATTCGCTGTTCGCCGCCCAGATCGGCCTGGTCACCGAAGCCGTGCGGCTGGCCGGCGAACTGGGCCTCACCGAAGCCGAGGTCCTTTCCGCACTGCCGCATGCCAGTAGCTCGGGCCGCGCGGTGCTGAGTGTGGCGGCCAAGGGTTCGGTGGCGGCGTTCGCGGACTCGGTGGGCGATTTCCTGCGCAAGGATGTCACCGTGGTCCGCGAACTCGCCGACCGGCTGGGCAGCGATCTCGGCCTGCTCGACCCCGCCATCCGCGCGGCGGTCGGCTCCGGCTGACTCCGGCAGCCCGCTGGTGCCGGACAGTGCCCGCTGCTGCGCCGTCCTGTTGTCGCGGAGGGGTTTCCGGGTGCCGCGACTTCGGGGGCGGTCGATGGGACGAGCGATCGTGTCACCGGACCGCCGTGGCGCACACCGCTGCGACTATCTGCTCGCTATCCTTGGCGCGCCGCCCATGCGATGAGATCTCGATGACCCGTGACCAGTGGAGAGGGCACCGATGAGCTTCGACCCTTTTGATTTGCTCTGGCAGGCCGTCTGGTCGTTCCTCACCGGCCAGTCCGCTGCCGCTCCGCCATTTCCCCCGCAGACGCAGAGCGGCTGACGCCGAGGGGCCGGCCCGGAGTTCTGCTACTCGTTTTTCGGCCAGGCGGGCGAACGACCGAGCAGGCGGAGGATCCGGTCCAGCGGCGCGCCCGGGTCGCCACCCGGCAGCGCATGGGCGAAGGGGGACCCGGGCTGCTCGCGTTCCGGGCCGTCGGGGACGGATTCGGCGATACGCAGCACCGGCTCGGCCGTGGCGGCGTCCAGTTCATAGCCCACGCCGAGGGCTCGCGCGAGATCCCAGCCGTGGACGACGTAGTCGACCAGGTGGAATCCGAGGGCCTGCCGGCCCGGGACCGTGACGTCGGGCCCGAATTCGGGCAGCGCGAAGAGACGTTCCGTCGTGCCCGGCTCGGCGAAGGCCCGTAGGACCTCGGCCGCGGATTCGGTGTACTCGGCCGGGGTGTGCGGTCCCGGCGGCCGCACCTGCCAGTGGGCGAGGTCGGCGCCGTCACCACGCGCACTGGCGGCGAAGCCGCGATGCTGAGCGGCCATATGCGCCAGCAGGTCGCCCACTGTCCATCCCGCGCACGGGGTCGGCAGGCCGAGTCGGTCAGAGGTGACGAGTTCTGCGGTGGTCACCGTGGTGAGCACCGCGCGGCGGTCGAGTTCGACGAGGTCTGTGGTCATACCGCAAACAGTACGTATCCGCTTATCATACGTCAACGCTTACTGTTTCTGGGTGGGTAGGTTCTACTCATGGGAACCACGGACCGTCCGGATCTGGCCGCGATGCTCGCGCCGCTGACCCGCACTCTCATCGCCCTGGAACGCCCGATCCTCGAAGCCCACGGGCTGACCATGTGGGCCTACACGGTCCTGATCGCGCTGAGCCGGGGCTCCGCCCGCGGGCAGGGCGTACTCGCCCAGGAGATCGGCGCGGACAAGACCCGGATCATCGCGGTCCTCGACGACCTCCAGGAGCGCGGCCTAATCGAACGCACCCCCGATCCCGCCGACCGCCGGGCCCGGCTGCTCGAGCTGACGCCGGAGGGTCACCGGATCGCGGCTGCGGTACAGGCGGAGATCCAGGCACGCGAGAACGACCAGGTCTTGGAACAGCTCTCCGCCGCCGACCGCCGCGGTTTCCTGAACGCCCTACGCATTTTGACCGAACTCCCCCGGGATCCGGCACCGGACGGCAACGGCTGACAACGACCCTCCCCAGCCGGTCGCGAGTGGCCGATTGCCCTGTCGACGGGGACGCTGTCGCGGTGGGCGGCCGGGCCGGACGATATGGATCAGCGTCCCGCGGGCGATGACGTCGACGAACCGGTCCACTGGTTCGGCGCCGCGCGGTACGGCGGGCGATATGTCTTGCCGGGACGGCACGAACCACCGGACGGTAGGCGGCATCATCGCCGACGCCCCGAACATTCACGCCGGGCTCTCTGCGGGAACACCGGAACGGGCTCGACTACGACCCACCGGGCAGGCGCGCCGATCCGTTCACTGCCCGCCTTCGCTCGCCCGCAGCACCCGCAGCGGTGCGTGATTCGCCCAGCCCTCCGCCGGCCAGTTGAACCACCCCGCGGACGCCCAGGTACCTCCATCGGGGTGCAGGGTGGTGCCGGTGAGGTAGGACGACAGGCGGGAGGCCAGGAACACCGCGCAACTCGAGATATCGGTGAGGTGACCGGCCCGGCCCATGGGGATGGCCACTTTCACGCCTGCCGGATCGGTCATGGCGTTGTCGCCGGTCCCGATACGCTCCAGATTCGGCGTGGGCACGAAATCGGGGGCGATGTTGTTGACCCGGATCCCGTCCGGGGCCACTTCCACGGCCAGCGTGCGGGCGAACTGCTCCACCGCCGCCTTCGCCGCGGCGTACACCGCGAAACCCGGTGCGGCCCGGTGGGCTTCGATGGTCGTGATATTGATGATGCTGCCCCCGCGACCCCCCGCGCGCATCCGGGGTACGGCCAGATGGCAGGCGTGCAGGACATGGGTCAGGTTGGTGCGCAACAGCGCGTCCCAGCCCTTCGGGCCGGTCTCGGAGAAGGGGGCGCGGAAGGTGCCGCCGACCACGTTCACCAGGGTGTCGAGTCGGCCCCACCGGGCGTCGGCGGACTCGAACAGCGCCGCCAGTACCGCCGGGTCGCGGGCATCACCGTGGTGTACGACGGCCTCCTGCCCGGCCGGTGACTCCCGCAGCTCCGCGAGCGCCGCGGGATCGAGATCCAGTACCGCCGGACGCACTCCGTTGGCGACGAGGTCCGCGACGATCGCCCGGCCCAGACCGCCCGCCCCGCCGGTCACCACCGCCAGACTGCCGGCGAGACCGCCACGCTCCTCGAACCAGCCCATCCGTTCCGCCTCCCTAGCCGATGTAGTGCGCGCCGAAAGACATCAGGAAATCGAAGGTGGCCGCCGGGTCGAGGAGATCGTGCACACCGCCCCGGGTGGAGACGGTGATCCAGTCGACCCCGGCCCGCGCCAATTCGGCGAACGCTTCCCGGTGTGGGCCCGGATCGGCGCCTGGACCGGTGAGCCCGGTATGGCTGTAGGAGTACACCAGGTCGATATGGCCGGTGCGGCCGGCAGCCGCGGCCGACGCTCGCACGTCGGTGATCTTGCGGGCCAGGTCCGCGATGGTGCCCAGTTCCGGTGTCCGGGCGGTGGTGCTGAGTTCGGCGCCCCCGGACATCGGAATCCAGCCCTGGGCGGCCCGGGCCACCCGGCGCCGGCTCAGCGCCGAATTACCCCCGATCCAGATGGGGATGGGCTGCTGGACCGGGATCGGCCGGGCCTGTACCTCGCGGGCGCTGAAATGTTTCCCGGTATAGCTGAACGGCTCGCCTTTCCAGTGCAGCGGCAGCACGTCCAAGGCTTCGTCGAACAGAGTGTTGCGCTCCTCGAAATCCACCCCGACCGCGTGGAATTCACCCCTCAGATATCCGGTCCCGATACCCAGGACGGCCCGCCCGCCGGACAGTTTGTCCAGGGTGGCCGCCGCTTTGGCCAGCAGCATCGGGTTCCGATAGGGCGCCACCGACAGATAGGTGATCAGGCGGATCCGTTCGGTCAGCGCCGCCGCATACCCCAGTGACACGAAGGGGTCCAGGGTCTGATGGCCGCCGGCCCCCAGCCACCGGGCGCCCGGCGCCGGATGCTCGCTGAGCGAGAATCCGGCGAAACCGGCCCGTTCCGCCGCGCGCGCGACCTCTCCCAGCGGCCCCGCGTCGAGCACATCGCCTGCCGCGCCGCCGGTTTCGGGATAGTGGAAGATGAACCGCATCGTTACCTCCGTGCCCTCGCTCCGACTCCGGCGTTACCGTCCACGCTTCACCTCGTTGAACGGCACGTCCCGGTCGGCGGCGTACTCCCGGGGCATCCCGAGTACACGTTCGCTGATCACATTGCGCGCGATCTCGGTACTGCCGCCCGCCAGACTCCAGGCGGCGCGGAACAGGAAATCGGTGCCGATACGCGCGGTGTCGACCGGATCTCCGGGGGTGTGCGTCGCGGCGGCCGCGCCGGCGACCTTGACGGCCAGATCGGTTTGCAGCCAGGAATTCTCGGCACTGAACAGGCGTGTGATGGAGCCGGCGGCCGGCGGGAGCTCCCCGGCGAGCACACTGCGGGTGATGTGGTCGATGAGCTGATCGCGCACCACCTGCATGGCCCGCGCCTCGCCGACATCCTCGCGGACCCGGATATCGTCGAGCCGGCCGCCGGCGCGGGCGATTTCCAAGAGCGGGGACTCCTCGCCGCCGATATGCGGCCGGGCGCCGCTGAGATAGGGCGAGGTCCCGCCGATGGCCGAACGCTCGTGATAGAGCAGCCGGGACGCGGCCTCCCAGCCGTCGTCGACCCGGCCGATCACGGCTTCGTCGCCCAGCACCACATCGTCGAAGAACTCCTGGCAGAACTCGGTGGATCCGGTGACCTGTTTGATCCGCTGCACGGTCACTCCCGCGGCGTCGATGGGCACCAGGAACATGGTGAGACCACGATGTTTGGGGACCTCCCAGTTGGTGCGGGCCAGGCACAACCCGTAGTCCGCCGCGTAGGCGCCCGAACTCCAGATCTTGGAGCCGTTGAGGAGCCAGCGGTCGCCGTCCCGTTCGGCCCGGGTGGTGAGCCCGGCCAGATCCGACCCGCCGCGCGGCTCGGACAGCAACTGCACCAGCACCTCGTCCCCGCGCAGCACCGCGGCCAGATGCTCCCGCTTCTGCTCCTCGGTACCCAGATCGAGCAGGGTGGCCGCGCAGATGGCCAGGGTCGGCACATTCAGGATCACCGGCATCTCGTAGGCGTAGGACTCCTTGGTGAACGCCTGCTGATGCGCGAGGGTCAGGCCGAGGCCGCCGTACTCCTTCGGAAAGCAGATGCCCGCGAATCCGCCGTCGTGGAGCATCCGCTGCAGTTCCCGCGCCCGGTCCCACTCCTCTTTGCTGTCGGGCGGGCCCTGGTCCGGCGGCGCGGGGGGAAGGTTGGCGCGCAACCAGTCCCGGGCGCGGGCGCGGAACTCGGCTACGGGTTCGGGTTCGGTGGTCATAGCGGTACTGCCTTCCGGAGAGTTCTGCGGCGCTACGCGGCGGTGAGGAGGTCGGTGATCCGGCGACGATGCTCCTCGGGAGTGCCGTAGAGCGCGCGGCCCAGTCCGATCCGCCGCAGATACAGATGCAGATCGTGTTCCCAGGTGACCCCGATGCCGCCGTGCAACTGCACACAATCCTGACCGATCACCGGGGCTTTCGCGCCCACATAGGATTTCGCGACGCTCACCGCTTCCGCGGCGGACCCCGGATCGTCGTCACAGGCCACCGCGGCCGCGGTGGCGGTCGCCCGGCACGCCTCGTACCAGGTCTTGTTATCGGCCATCCGATGTTTGAGCGCCTGATACGAGGCCAGCGGGCGACCGAAGGTGAAGCGGTCGGTGAGCCAGGCCAGGGTCCCCTCCATCGCCTTGCCGGTGGCACCCACCGTCTCCGCCGCCGTCAGTACCGCGGCGGTGTGCAATTGGGCGCGGACGGCGTCGGCCGCGGCGGCTCCGGCGTGCACCACGGCATCCGCGGGCACCGCGACCTCGGCGAATTCGATCCGGGCGGTGCGGCGGACCAGGTCCAGGGTCCAGGTCGGGGTGACGGTGACGCCCGGTGCGTCGGTGGGCACCAGCAGTTGTACCGGGCCGTCCGCGCTCTGCGCGGTGACCAGCAGGATATCGGCGCGGTCCCCGGCTTCGACGCGGTCCTTCACTCCGGTCAGCCGGTAGCCGCCGCCGTCACGGACCGCGCGGGCCCATTCCCCGTCGGTGGGGGCTTCGTGATCGGCGAGCGCGTCGACGATATCGAGACCACGTCCGGGTTCGTAGACGGCCCAGGAGGCGATCAGGGTGCCCGCCGCGATTCCGGTGACCGTATCGTCGAGCGCCGCGCGCGCGGTCGCCAGCCCGGCGAGGACCGCGTTGGTGGTGACGAACGGCCCCGGCGCGCAGGCCCGGCCGAGTTCGGTTGCGATCAAGGCCAATTCGGTCATCGGGCGCCCGGATACGCTGCCGCCGCCGTGCTCCTCCGCGACCAGCATGGCGGTCCAGCCCAGTTCGGCGGCCGAGCGCCACCACCGATCGTCGAATCCGGTCCCGGCCTCGCCGAGCGCGCGTACTGTCGGCACCGGAACGGTGTCGGCCAGGAATTCCCGGGCTGTCTGCTGGAACAGCCGCTGGTCAGCGGTGAGATCAAGGGTCATGTTCGCCGGTCCTCCGGTTGACGCACGGCACACCGTGTGGAAATCTCATATTCACAGATGAGAGTTATATTCTCAAATGCGGAAGTCAACCGGCGGAGCTGCTCGTGGTGGTGGGTGCCGGCCGAGCGAAGGGAACCCGTCACGTGAAAAACTTCGAGGATCTGGACTTCTTCCTCGGGCAGGAGCTGGTCGCCGATCCCTACCCTTACTTCGACGCCCTGCGCGAGAAGTGCCCGGTGACCCGCGAGAAGCACCACAACGTCATGATGGTGACCGGCTACGACGAGGCACTGGAAGTCCTCAACGACGCCGAGCGCTTCTCCTCCTGCATCTCGGTGACCGGACCGTTCCCCGGTTTCCCCGTCCCCCTCGACGACAACTCCGATGCCGATGCCCTCATCGCCGAACACCGCGAGTCACTGCCGTTCAGCGATCAGCTCCCGGCCCTGGACCCGCCGACCCATACCGCGCACCGCGGGCTGCTCATGCGGCTGATCACTCCCAAACGCCTCAAGGAGAACGAAGAGGCGATGTGGGATCTGGCCGACAAGATGCTCGACGAGTACCTGGCGCCCGGAAAAGGGGAACTCATCCGCGATTTCGCGGGCCCCTTCACCCTCTACGTGATCGCGGACCTGCTCGGTGTGCCGCCGGAGGACCAGGAGGAGTTCCTCAACGCGTTGCAGCGCGATCCGCACCGCACCGGCACGGTCGGCAGCACCAGCTCCGATCACGCCATGGAGCACAACCCGATCGAATTCCTGTACGAGAAGTTCTCCGCCTATATCGAGGACCGGCGCCGGAATCCGCGCGGTGACGTGCTGACCAGTCTGGCGGAAGCCACCTTCCCCGACGGCAGCCGACCGGAGGTGATCGATGTGGTCCGGGTCGCCGCCAACCTCTTCTCGGCCGGCCAGGAAACCACCGTGCGGTTGCTGTCCTCGGGGCTGAAACTGATCGCCGAGGATCCGGAACTGCAGGCCTGGCTGCGCGGCGATCCGGAGCGCATCAACAACTTCATCGAAGAGATGCTGCGGATGGAGAGCCCGGTGAAAGGCGATTTCCGGCTGGCGAAGACCACCACCACGGTCGGCGGTGTGGAGGTCCCGGCGGGTACGGTCCTCATGCTCGCCAACGGCGGTGCCAACCGCGACCCGCGGCGCTTCGAGAACCCGACCGTTTTCGACGCCAAGCGGTCCAATGCCCGCTCCCATATCGCCTTCGGCCGCGGTATCCACACCTGCCCCGGCGCCCCGCTGGCCCGGACCGAGGCAAAGGTGGCGTTCAAACGCCTGCTCGAGCGCACCACCGATATCCGTATCGACGAGAGCGCCCACGGCCCGGCCGACGCGCGCAGATACCAGTATCTGCCGACCTTCATCCTGCGCGGGATCACCGCACTGCACCTGGAATTCGACCGGACGGAAGGGTAGGCCAGATGAAGGTCATCGTCGACGAGGACTCCTGCAAGGGGCACGGTATCTGCACCACACTGTGCTCGGAAGTGTTCGCGCTCAACGACTACGGCTACGCCGAGGCGGTCGCCGAGGACATCCCCGAAGATCTGCACGAGGCGGTGCTGACCGCCAAGGACGCCTGCCCCGAGTGGGCGATCAAAATCGTCGACGAGACGGAGGGCTGACCAGCGCGCGGGCCTCAGACCGTCAGCAACACCTTGGTGGCGCGACGCTCGTCCATCGCGCGGTAGCCGGCCGCGGCCTGCTCCAGCGGCAGGGTGAGATCGAAGACCTCGCCGGGGTCGATATCGCCGCGCACGATGAGGTCGATCAGTTCCGGGAGGAATCGGCGCACCGGTGCTGGACCGCCGTGCAGGTGGACGCTGGAGAAGAACAGCCGCATACCGTCGAGTTCGACACCATGGGCCACCCCGACGTAGCCGACATGGCCGCCGGGACGGGCGGCGCGAATCGCCTGCATCATCGATTCCTGGGTGCCGACCGCCTCGACCACCGAATGCGCGCCGAGCCCACCGGTGAGTTCCTTGATCCGGGCCACCCCGGCCTTACCGCGTTCTTCGACGATCGCGTCGGCGCCGAACTCGAGGGCCAGCGCCTGCCGGTCGGCGTGACGGCTCATGGCGATCACCCGGTCGGCGCCGAGTTGTTTCGCGGCCAGGACGGCGTGCAGACCCACCGCGCCGTCGCCGACGACCACCACCGTCTTCCCGGGGCCCGCCTCGGCGGCGACAGCGGCGAACCAGCCGGTTCCCAGTACATCGGAGGCCGCGAGCAGACTCGGATACAGCGCCGGATCCGGAGATCCGGGGACGGCGACCAGCGTTCCGTCGGCGAGCGGGACACGGGCCCGCTCGGCCTGGGTGCCGATCGAACCCATCGGGACGTTGTGCACGCACCGGCTCTGGTATCCGGCCCGGCAGATCTCGCAGGTGTTGTCGGAGGCGAAGAACGACCCGACCACGAAATCGCCGACCGCGATATCGGCCACCTCCGGGCCGATCTCCTCTACGACGCCGATGTACTCGTGCCCCATCGGGGCGGGGCCCTCGACCGGTTCCACGCCGCGATAGGGCCACAGGTCCGACCCGCAGATACAGGTGGCGGCGATGCGGATGACCGCGTCGGTGGGCTCGACTATCTCGGGGTCGGGCCGGTCCTCGACCCGGATGTCGCCGGGGGCGTACATGATGACTCCACGCATGTTCACCGTCTCCTGTTTTTTCGCTCAGGTTTCGACTTTTCCGGAGCACGTCGCGGGTATTCCTGCACGCGGGATCATTCGGCCGAGCGGATAATTCGCGTCAGGCGAGCACCTCGCGAACTTTTTCGGCGAGCGGCCCGGAGGAAGCCGGGTTCTGGCCGGTGAATAGATTCCGGTCGACGACGGTGTACGGCTTCCAGATTTCACCGCGTGTGAAATCGACACCGAGCTTGACCAGTTCGTCCTCGGCCGTCCAAAACGCCTTCTCCCGCAATCCGACGGCATCTTCTTCGTCATTGGTGTACGCGGTCAGGCGATACCCGGCGAAGGGCGACACACCGTTGCGTCTGGTCGCCAGGATCGCCACCGGTGCGTGGCAGACGATGGCCAGCGGCTTGCCCGAAGCGAGAGCCGCGGTCAGCAACCTGCCGGAATCAGCGTCCCGCCACAGGTCCTCCATGGGGCCGTGCCCACCGGGGTAGTAGACGGCGTCGTAGTCGGCCGGTCGGGCATGGGCCAGCTCGATCGGTCGCCGTAACTCTTCGGCCGAGCGCAGGGTCTCTTCCAGATCCTGGGCGATCTGTTCGCTACCGGCCATCGAAGGTCGCAGACTCATCACATCGACATGGGGCACGACCCCGCCGGGAGTGGCCACCACGATTCGATGACCGGCACCGGTCAGTACCCGATAGGGGGCGGCGAACTCTTCGGCCCAATACCCGGTGGGGTGCCGGGTGCCGTCGTTCAGTGTCCAATAACTCGCCCCGGTCACCACGAAAAGAATATCGGCCATAACAGCTTACTCCCCGATCGGTTGTAGAGCTGTGAGCGGGTGAAGTCGATTTCACGCAACCCGAATTCGCATCCACTATAAAGGGGCCGCGCGGGGGCGGGCAACAGTCCCGGCGTTCGAGCGCACACGACGGCAGTGGCGTGATAAATGGATCATCGGTGAACGTACATGCGATTCGCACGAGAACCGACGAATACGATGCGGCCCGCTCCGCGCCCGAGGTCATTGCCGCGAAGGAGCGGCCGGACGCCTCTCGACCCGGCCGTCACACTGCGGTAAGCGCGCGGCGGCCGGCATGTCCCCGAGCTCCCCGCCCGCGCATACTCCTGAGCGGCGACCTACCTCGGCGTCCCGGTGCCGCGCCGGCCCGGGCCGTGCTCACTCACCTGTCCACCGCGGCGCCCGTTTCTCCGCGAACGCCGCCGGCCCCTCCTGCGCGTCCGCGCTGTGATAGGCCCGCGCCGCGGCGTGCCCGGCCGCCCGCAGCGCGGCCGACCGGCCCATTTCCGTGGCCAGCATGACGGTTTCGCGAGCCGCGCGCACCGACAGCGGGGCACCGGCGAGCACGGTGGTGGCCAGATCGAGCGCCACCGGTAACAGCTCGTCCGGTTCGGCCAGCCGGTTCACCAGGCCGATCTCGTACGCGCGGTGCGCGCTGATCGGGCTACCGGTGAGCAGGATCTCCATCATGATGCGCTGCGGGATCATATGGATCAGCGGTGCGGCCCACGGCGAGCTGCGGCCCACCTTCACCTCGCTCACCGCGAAGGTGGCCGTCGTACTGGCCACGCACAGATCGCAGGCCTGGGCGATCATCCAGCCGCCGGCGAAGGCGGCGCCGTTGACCGCGGCGATGGTCGGTTTGGACAGTTCGATCGTGTCGTAGGGGACGGGGAACATCTCGCGGGGCGGTTCGGCCATCCCGGTGTCCACCATCTCCCGCAGATCCCCGCCCGCGCAGAACGCCTTCGGGCCGGCGCCGGTGAGGATCGCGATCCGCAGTGCCGGGTCGTGTTCGAAACGGTCCCAGGCCGCGAACAACCCGGCCCGGACCTCCGCGGACAGGCAGTTGCGGGTCTGCGGCCGGTTGAGGGTGATCACCGCGATGCCGTCGGCGCGGGCGTCGAAGAGTACGGCGTCCTCCATCTAGAATCCTCGTCTCTCGATGCGGCGGGCGGTCCGGGCCAGTTCGTCGCGGAAGCCGGGATGCGCGATACCGATGAGGCGCCGGGCGCGTTCGGCCAGCGATTTCCCGGCCAGTTCGGCGGCGCCGTATTCGGTGACGACGAGGTCGACTTCGGTGCGTGCGGTGGTGACCGGCCCGGACAGTGCGGCGGTGATCCGGCTGACGGTGCCGTTCCGGGCGGTGGCGGGCAGCGCGATGATCGACCGGCCACCGGGCGAGCGCAGCCCGGCCCGGACGAAATCCACCTGACCGCCGGTGCCGCCGATATAGCTCTCGCCGGACTGTTCGGCGTTCACCTGCCCGGTCAGGTCCACCTCGAGCGCGGAGTTGAGCGTGACGAGGTTGTCGAGCTGCGCGAGGACGGCGGCGTCGTGGGTGTAGGAGGTCGGGCACATGCGCAGGGCCGGATTGCGGTGGGCGAAATCGTAGAGCCGCCGGGTGCCGATGAGCGCGCCGGTGATCGACACACCCGGGTCGATCCGTTTGCGCGCGTTGGTGATCACACCGGCTTCCACGAGGTCGACGAGGCCGTCCCCCATCATGCCCGAGTGGACGCCGAGGTCGCGGCGATCGCGCAGCAGCCGCACCACCGCGTCGGGGACGGCACCGATACCGATCTGCAGTACCGCGCCGTCACCGATGTAGCCGGTGATGTGGCGGGCGACGGCCTCGTCCACCGCACCGATCGCCGCGGGGGCCACCTCCACCGGCGGGGCCGATACGGTGACCGCGCAGTCGATCTCGGTGGCGGCCAGCGATTCACCGAGGGTGTAGGGCACCTGCTCGTTGACCTCCGCGATCACCACCCGGGCCCGCGCGACCGCCGCCCGGACATAGTCGCTGACCAGTCCGAAACTGTGCCGGCCCGCGGAATCGGCGGGGCTGACCTGGATGAGCGCCACATCGCAGCCGAGCTCACCGGATTCGATCATCGGGGCCACCCTGCCCACATGGCACGGCACGATCCCGAGCTCGTGGGTCCTGGTGAGACTGCGCAGCGCGCCGATGGCGCCCATACTCGACAGCGCGAAAGAGCGGCCGACCCCGGGCGCGAACCGGCCGGAGAAGCTGGTCGCGGTGAAGGCGGATAGATCTCCGATCCCGGGTCCCTGGTCGATGAGGGCCTCGAGGAGAATGGTGGGCTCACCGCAGGCCTGCCCGATGACGATCCGGTCGCCGGGGCACAGCCACCGCCCCAGGTCGATATCGGTCTCGCTCATCCTCGGGTTCTCCTGCCGTGGCCGGCCGGCCCAGAGGGTTCCGGTTCGCGTACGGCCGCCGCCTCCAGTACTTCCCGGGTGTGGGCGCCGAGCCGGGGCGCCGGCCCGGATACGCGTCCGGGGGTGCGGGAGAACCAGGTCGGCGGGCCGGGGAAGCGCAGCGGGCCGTCGGGGCTGTCGACGGTTTCGAAGAAACCGGCCTCGTTCAGGTGCGGGTTGTCGAAGAGATCGTCCAGGCTGCGCACCGGCGCGGCCGGAATATCGAGGGAATTGAGCAGTTCGAGCCAGGCGTCGGTGGTGCGGGTCGCGAAGGTCTCCCGCAGGTGGGCGTAGACGGTGTCGATCCGGCGCGCACGCTGCGCGAGGGTCGCGAATTCCGGGCGGTTCCAAGGCGGGCGGACCGCGGTCACGAAGGCCGTCCACTGTTTGTCGTTGTAGACGAGTGCGGAGAGATAGCCGTCGGCGGTGCGGTACGGCGTGCGCTCGGGTGTCACCGCGCGCGGGTAGGCGGCGGACCCCAGCGGCGGATCGAACAGCGCGCCGTTGGCGTGCTCGACCAGCATGAAGGCGGCCATGGTTTCGAACATGGCGACTTCCACCTCCTGCCCTTCCCCGGTCCGCTCGCGATGGAACAGGGCCATCGTGGTGGCGTAGACGGCGGTCATCCCGGCGATCTTGTCGGCCATGATCGTGCCTACGTAACCCGGTGTGCCGGTGAGGAGTTCCTGCACGTGCGGAAGTCCGCATTCGGCCTGGATCGTGTCGTCGTAGGCGGTGCGGTCGGCATCGGGGCCGCGGCGGCCGTAGCCGTAGCAGTTGGTGTAGACGATCCCCGGATTGATCGCGGCGACCTGCTCGTAGCCGAACCCGAGCGCGGCGACGGCCTTACCGCGCATGGAGTGGATGAACACATCGGCGCCGGTGATCAGTTCGCGCAGTGCGGTTTTGCCCGCCGGCTCGCGCAGATCGAGGACCACACTGCGTTTCCCGCGGTTGACGTTGACGAACACCCCGGCCATGCCCGGTTCCGGGCCCACCGAGATATGGCGGGTGTTGTCCCCGGCCGGCGGCTCCACCTTGATCACATCCGCGCCCATATCGGCCATGATCTGGGTGCAGTAGGGACCCATCACCATCGCGGTCAGATCGATCACCCGCACCCCGGCCAGCGGCCCTGTGTGCTGCATACGCCCTACCTTCACCGGGCCGGCCGAACAAATCGGCGGCTATCTGATGAATCTTTGCAAGGATAGTGATATCAAGTATGAGTGCCCAGTTTCAATGGCGAGAACGCCGGACCCGGCAGCGGCGCCGGCGTGCCCGTAATTCCGGCGTCCGTCGCCGAGGTACTCCGACCCGCGCTCGCGGCGAACCCCGAAGCGGTCGCCATCGAGGCGGCATCGGGTTCCTGGACCTACCGGGAACTCGACGAACGAGCCCACGCGGCCGCCGGGGCGCTGTGGTCGCTCGGCGTCCGCCCCGGCGACCGGGTCGCCGCCTGCCTGCCCAACGATCTACCGATCGTGGCCGCCTTCCACGGCGCGCAGCGCATCGGGGCGGTCTGGGCGGGTATCGGCGAAGCGCTCGCCCCGGCCGAACAGCGGTATCTGCACGATCTGATCGAGCCGCGCGTGGTCCTCGCGGGCCCCCGCTGCACGCTCGATACCCCCACGCGGGTCGAGCCGGCACGCTGGGCCGCCGCGCTGCGAGCCCCGGCGGCACCCGAGATCGAGCACGATCCGGACGCACCGGCCGCGATCGCCTTCACCAGCGGCACCTCGGGGCGACCGAAAGCGGTCGTACACAGTCAGCGCAATCTGCTACTGCCCGGGGCCGTACTGGTCGCCACCCGCGGGTGGGGACCAGAATTGCGCAAAGGGGACAGCTTTCCGCTGACCATCCTCAACCTCATGGTGCTGTCCACCCTGCTCACCGCCCAGGCCCGCGGGTGCGCGGTGATCATGGACCGCCGCGATGTCGCGGGGGTCGCGGAATGGATCGCCACCCGGAAGGTGACGGTCTGGAACGGCGCCCCGGCCCAGCTCTACGATCTGGCCGCCCGTACCGAACTCGACCTGGGTTCGCTCCAGGAGGTGTGGAGCGGCGGCAGCGACACCCCGGACACCCTCCGGGCGACATTCGCGGAGGCGCACGGCCCGGTCCCGCGGGTGACCTACGGTCTCACCGAAGCGCCCACCGTGGTCGCCATCGATCCACCCGGTACCCAGTGGCGGCCGCGGGCCGGCGGCCGGGTGCTGCCTCACTACGATGTCGCGGCCTACGATGACGAGGGACACCGGCTTCCGCCCGGCGAACTCGGCGAGTTGCGCTTGGCGGGCCGCACGGACGGGCCGTGGGCCGGACTGTGGCGGCCGATGCTCGGGTACTGGTCGGGCGGGGAAGTACGGCCCGCTCCGGACGGGCCGATCGCCACCGGGGATATCGGCACCGTCGACGCGGACGGTTGGCTCACGGTGCTCGACCGCAAGAAGATGGTCATCCTCCGCGGGAGCGCGAATATCTACCCGCTCGAGGTGGAGCGGGTGCTGGCGGCCCATCCGGCCGTCGGCAGGGTGGCGGTGTGCGGCGTGCCGCACGAACGGCTCGGCCAGCAGGTGGCCGCCGTGATCGAAACGAACGGGCGGCCGGTGGATTTCGCGGAACTGGCCGAACACTGCCGCGCGGAACTCGCCGGGTACAAGGTTCCCGAGGTGTGGGCCGCGGTCGAGGCGCTACCCCTGAACGCCATGGGCAAGGTGGTGCGCACCGAACTCGCCGGTCTGCTCGCGCGGCGGGATCCGGCGTGAGCGGCGACCGCGCGGCGGCCGTACGCCCCTTCGAACTCGACGGCAGGGTGGCCGTCGTGACCGGCGCGTCGTCCGGTTTGGGCGCGGCGGTGAGCCGGGCTCTGGCCGGACTCGGCGCACGGGTCGCGGTGGTGGCGCGGCGCCGGGGCCGGCTGGAATCCTTGGCCGATGAGATCGACGGCCTGGCCGTGGGGTGCGATCTGGGCGATCCCGAGCGGATCGCCGAGATCGTCCCGGTGGTCACCGACGCGCTGGGCCCGCCGGAGATCCTGGTCAACGCGGCCGGTAACCGCTTCGGCACCGCGAGCGCGGAAGCGGAGTCGCTGACCGATATCCGGCGCACCCTGGAGCTGAATCTGCTGGCACCGCTGCTGCTCGCCCAACAGGTCTTCCCCGCCATGCGCGCACTCGGCCGAGGATCGATCGTGAACGTTTCCTCGATCAGCGGACGGGTGGGTATCCCCGGCATACCGCAGGCCTCCTATGCCGCGAGCAAGGCCGGATTGTCCGGGCTCACCACCGAACTCGCCGTGCAATGGGCCCGGCATTCGATCCGCGTGAACACCGTCGCGCCGGGCTTCTTCCGCAGCGAGATCACCGACAGCCTCTACGACAGCGAACGCGGCGCCGGCTATCTGCGCCGCAATATCCCGCTGCCCACCGAGGGCACCGCCGCCGACATCGTGGGCGCGATCATCTGGCTGGCCGGGGATTCCGGCCGGTATGTGACCGGGCAGACCGTCGTCGTCGACGGCGGGTGGACCGCACGCTGACCGGGGGTGTTGACACCGATCCGCACTGCTGGAAATATAATTCTTGTTCTAGAGAATTGAATTCTCAGGATATGCCCGGCTCGGCGCCCTGTCCCTCGGCACCTCGTTCGACAAGCTGAACGACAGCCGAACGAATCGAGAAAGGAACACATCACCGATGTTCTCCGCAATTCTCATCGACAAGGGTGAATCCGGCACGACAGCCGAACTCACCAGCGTGGACGAGTCCCGGTTGCCCGAAGGCGACGTCGAGATCGAGGTGGCCTGGTCCACGCTCAACTACAAGGACGCACTCGCGATCACCGGCGCTTCCCCCGTGGTGCGCAGCTTTCCGATGATTCCGGGCATCGATCTGGCGGGCACCGTCACCGCCAGCGACCACTCGCGGTGGTCTCCCGGCGACAAGGTGGTGCTCAACGGCTGGGGAGTCGGCGAAAGCCACTGGGGTGGCCTCGCCCAGCGGGCCCGGCTCGCCGGGGACTGGCTGATCCCGCTGCCCGCCGAGTTCACCGAACGGCAGGCGATGGCCATCGGTACGGCCGGCTACACCGCCGCCCTCTGCGTCGATGCCCTGCTGGCCCACGGGCTCACCCCCGACCGCGGCGAGGTGCTGGTGACCGGCGCGACCGGCGGCGTGGGCAGTGTGGCCATCGCGCTGCTCACCAAGGCCGGTTTCGCGGTGGCCGCCGCGACCGGTAAGTCCGGCGAACACGCCTACCTGAAACAACTCGGGGCCACTACGGTCGTGGATCGCGCCGAATTCGCCGACAAGGGCAAACCGCTGCAGAAGGAACGCTGGGCCGGTGTCGTGGACACCGCCGGCAGCCATACCCTGGCCAATGCCTGCGCGCAGACCCGCTACGGCGGCGCGGTGGCGGCCTGCGGTCTGGCCCAGGGCATGGATTTCCCGGCGTCGGTGGCCCCCTTCATCCTGCGCGGCGTCTCGCTGCTGGGTGTGGACAGTGTGATGGCGCCGCAGCCGAAACGGCTCGACGCCTGGGCCCGGCTCGCCCGGGACCTGGATCCGGCCGTGCTCGATTCGATCGCCCGCGAGATCACCCTGGGTGAGACCGTCGCGGCGGCGAACGATTTCATCGCGGGCACCGTCCGCGGCCGGATAGTCGTCGATGTGAACCGCTGAGCAGGAGTTCTCGTGAGCAAGAAACCGGACGCGACCACCGTCGAACTGGACCTGCGCGATGTCGATCACCGGGTCGGCAAACCGGTCGGCGGCGGCCAGCTGTGGGATCCGTGCAGTACCTCCGATATCCGCCGCTGGGTGATGGCGATGGACTACCCGAACCCGCTGCACTGGGATCAGGAGTTCGCCCGGGCGTCCCGGTACGGCGGTCTGGTCGCGCCGCAGTCGATCGCGGTGGCGCTGGACTACGGGCACGGCGCCGCACCGGCCTGCGTGGGCCGCATCCCCGACAGCCACCTCATCTTCGGCGGCGAGGAATGGTGGTTCTACGGCTGTCCGGTGCGGCCCGGTGACCAGCTGTTCCAGGACCGCCGTTTCCACGACTACAAGGTGGTCCAGACGAAATTCGCCGGGCCCACAATGTTCTCGCGTGGCGACACCGTCCATCGCAACCAGCACGGTGCTCTCGTCGCCAAGGAG
This sequence comes from Nocardia sp. NPDC050799, assembly GCF_040654015.1. Classification (NCBI taxonomy): domain Bacteria; kingdom Bacillati; phylum Actinomycetota; class Actinomycetes; order Mycobacteriales; family Nocardiaceae; genus Nocardia; species Nocardia sp. NPDC050799. Next base: position 20,140 of record NZ_JBFAHF010000034.1, on the reverse strand, counting down.
CGTTCGACCGCGATCCGGTATCTCGCCGAGGAGGCGAACAAGCGCGGGATGTACGAGAACCAGCTCGGCGCGATCAAGAAGTGGACGGCCACCGAACTGGCCGAGGTGGACGCGCTGCGTACCGAATGGCTGATGTCCAACCGGCTCGGCGTGTCCCCGAATTTCGCCGAGGTGAAGGTCGGCGACGCGCTGCCGCGGCGGGTGATCGGCCCGCACAGTATCGCGAGCTTCACCACCGAGTACCGCGCCTTCCTGTTCAATATCTGGGGCACCTTCCGCTGGACCGCGCCCGCGGGTGTCGAGGACCCCTGGGTTCACCAGGACCCGGGCTGGACCGAGGGGTTCGGCTTCGACGAAGAAGGCGCCAAGATCGACCCGCGCCTGCGCGACGGCCTCTACGTCGGACCCTCGCGCGGTCATATCGACGCCGAGAAAGCCGGTGACGTGGGTATGGCCCGGGCCTACGGCTACGGGGCGACCATGGGCGCGTGGTGCACCGACTACCTGGCCTACTGGGCGGGCAACGACGGGCTGGTCCGGCATACCAAAGCCGATTTCCGCCTGCCCGCCTTCGAGGGCGATGTCACCTACTTCGAGGGCGAGATCGTCGACAAGGACCCGGAATCGAGCTGGGGCGTACCGCTGGTCCAGGTGCAGCTGAAACTCACCAACCAGGACGGCGGTGTCCTGGTCGACTGCACCGCCGAAGTCGAACTCCCGCGGTGAGCGCGGTTCCCACGCCGCGCGCGGAAGCACTGCCAGAGAGGACCACCGGCGATGAGCACCGGACCCCAGCACACCCCTGACCGCGCGACGGCGATCGTCGCGGGACCGCCGCTGACCGAGGAACCGGGACTCGGGACGCTCACGCTCCCCGGATTCCTGCGCGAGGTCACCGAACAGTACGCGGCTCGAACCGCGCTGATCTCCCCTGCCGACGGTATCGCGTGGACCTATGCCGACCTGTGGGAACGGGCCCGCGAGGTGGCCCGGGCGCTGCGCGCGTGCGGGGTCGGTAAGGACAGCCGGGTCGGCATACTCATGACCAACCGTGCCGAATGGCTGTCCGCCGTCTTCGGCACCTCGCTGGCGGGTGGGGTGGCGGTCGCGCTCAGCACCTTCTCCACAGCGCCCGAACTCGATCATCTGCTCCGGGTCTCCGGGGTTTCGGTGCTCCTGTTCGAACGCAGTGTGGCCAAAACGGATTTCGGTGAGGTCCTCACCGAGCTCGAACCGGGGCTCGCCACGGCCGCCCCCGGCGCGGTCGCCTCCACGGCGTACCCCTTCCTGCGCTACCTCGCGGTGGTCGGCGACCCGGTGCCGGGTACGGCGGTGGAGAGCTGGGACGCCTTCCTGGCCCGCGGCACCGAGACCGATCCGGCCCTGGTCGAGGCCACCGCGGCGACAGTGCAACCCAGCGATACCGCGGTTCTCTTCTTCTCCTCCGGCACCACCAGCAAACCGAAGGGCATCCGGAGCGCACATCGCGGTGTCACCCTGCAGATGTGGCGCTTCCGGCGGATGTTCGGTTTCGGTCCCGGCGACGAGGTGCGCTGCTGGACCGCGAACGGTTTCTTCTGGTCCGGCAATTTCGCCCAGGCGCTGGGCGCGACGCTCGCCGCCGGCGGCACCCTGATCCTGCAATCGCTGTTCGACGCCGCCGCGACCCTCGAACTCATCCGGACGCAGCGGGTGAACTTTCCGGTGGCCTGGCCGCACCAGCACGCCCAGCTCCAAGGCGCGCCCAACTGGGAGACAGCGGATCTGAGCAGTCTGAAGTTCGTGGACCGCGACCTTCCGCTGGCCACCCACCCCACCGTGGATACCGACTGGACCGAACCCGGCCACGCCTACGGCAATACCGAAACCTTTACCATCACCACCTGTTTCCCGGCCTGCACGCCGGAGGGGACCATCGCCGGGAGCAGCGGGGTACCGTTGCCGGGGGTCACCGTGAAGATCGCCGACCCGCTCACCGGCGCGGCGCTGCGCCGGGGCGAGCACGGTGAGATCTGCGTCAAGGGCCCGACCCTGATGCTGGGATACCTCGGGACCCCGCTGGACGAAACCCTGGACGGCACCGGCTACTTCCACACCGGCGACGGTGGTTTCCTCGACGACCAGGGCCGCCTGTACTGGGAGGGGCGGCTCACCGACATCATCAAAACCGGCGGCGCGAATGTCTCCCCGCTGGAGGTCGACGAGGAGCTCGACCGATATCCGGGCGTCAAGATCGGCCGGACGGTCGGTGTCCCGCACGAAACGCTCGGGGAGATGGTGGTCGCCTGCGTGGTGCCTCATACCGGCCGGACCCTGGACGCGGACGCGATCCGGGACCAGCTGCGCACCCGGCTGGCCAGCTACAAGGTGCCGCGCGAGATCCTGTTCTTCACCGAGGAGGATCTCGCGCTGACCGGAAGTGCCAAGATCAAAACGAGCGATCTCCGCCGGTTGGCGGCCCGGCGGCTCGCCCCCGCGGAGTCACGGTAGCCGAAGAAACCGGAACGTCTCGTCGCCCGCAAGCCGGCATCGGCAGCCGTTCCGGCACCGCGGCATACCCGCACACTCGGCCCTGTCGGCGGCGAGAACGATACACACCGTGATCGGAGAGCGGGTACGGCCGGGTACGGCCGACCGCGGGGACATCGGGACGGCGGCACAAGCGATGCCGTAGCCCGTCCGTCGCGGCAGTAGGCAGCAGCCGCACCGACATACCGCGACTTGGCCCACGCACCGAAGTACCGCAACCCGGCCACCGCACCGAGTCCCTCCGCGCGGGGCCGGCCGACATCACACCGATGCCCGCCTCGTCGGCGTAGTGCTCCTCCTCGGGAGCCGCATGGACCGGACCGTTGCGTTCGACGGCCGGTATATCACCGGACAGGTCGTCGAGCCTTGCCTCCTTTCGTGGTCGTCGCCAGTGCGTTCCGCTCACCCTTGTTTTTACATACGGTCGTATGTATGTTTTGAGTACCGGGACTTCCCGGCGCGTACCCCGACCGAAGGATGCACGATGGACGGTCACCGCATGTTCGAACTGGCCCGGTCGCTGGCCGCCGCCAAGAGCGCCCGGGATCTGCCCGCCGCACTGCGTCTCCTCCACCCGGAGATGAGGTTGGAGACCCCGGCGTTCGGGACCACCGCGCACGGAGTCGCGGACAACGAGCGGGTGCTGCGGCGATTCTTCGCGACCTTTCCCGACTATCAGGTCGAGCTGGACGGGCACGCGGACGACGGTGAAACCTTGATCTGCTGGGGCACCGCGCGACTGACCATGACCGGCGACCGATTCGGTGCCGAACCGAACGGCCGCCGTGCCGCGGTACCGGTGTTCATCGGCTTCACCTTCGCCGACGACCTGATCGCGAGCGAACGTTTCGTCTTCGATCTGGCCGAGTTGTGCGCGCAGTCGGGCGTATCCACCGATGCGGTGCGGGCCCGGCTGTTCGGGCAGCCGAGCGCGCCGGCCGGGCGGTGACGACGATGGACACACGTGTGCGGCCCGTCGCGCCGATCGGTAGCACGCCGCTGTTCGATATGGTCGTGGACCTGCATCCGCGACTGGATTTCGGGACCGGTGGGCCGCTCGGCCGCCGAGTTCTGTACGGGGCGGCGGGCGGGTCGTTCGAAGGGCCCCGGGTGCGCGGCGAGGTGGTGGCCGGCGGCGGCGACTGGGCGCTGTACCGTCCCGACGGCACCATGCTGCTCGATGTCCGGCTGACCCTGCGCGTCGACGAGGAACTGGTGTACATGACCTACCGGGGTCGCTGGGTGATCCCGGCCGACGTCCACACCGAGATGGCCGATCCGGAAACCCGGTTCCGGGTCGACCCGGCCCGCTACTACTTCCGCACCACCCCGCTGTTCGAGACCGGATCGGCGCGGCTGTCCTGGCTCAACGACATCGTCGCGGTCGCGTCCGGCTACCCGGTCGACGGCGGGGTCGCCTACCACGTCGAGCAGGTGCTGTGATGCCCGCGGCACCTGCGGTGGCGGGGTGCTGGCGATGACCAGCGGCAGCGAGGATCCGCGACCCGGCGGTGAGCGCGACGGCGACCGCCGCCGGGAACGCGGGACACGGTCGCGGCGGATCGTCACCCGGCACGCCGTCGATATCGCCTCCCTCGACGGCCTGGACGGGGTCAGCTTCGGGCGGCTCGCCGACGACCTCGAGCTCAGCAAAGCGGGTATCCAAACCCTGTTCCGCACCAAGGAGGCGCTGCAACTGGCCACCGTGGCGACCGCGGGCGAGGTGTTCGCCGAAGCGGTCGTCGCCCCGGCCGGTGCCGCGCCGGCGGGTGCGCCCCGGTTGCGCGCGCTCATCGATCGGTGGATCGACTACGCCGCCCGACCGCTATTTCCCGGCGGATGTTTCTGGGGCGCGAATCTCCCGGTGTTCGACAGCCGTCCCGGTCCGATCCGCGACGCGCTGCGGCGACAGCACCGTGGTTGGCTGCACACGCTCGCGCGGGATTTCGAGCTCGCCGCTGCCGGGCGGGGACTCGGTGCCGGTGACACGGAGCTGGTGGTCTTCCAGATCGACGCCGTACTCAACGCGGCCAATATCGCCCTGCGCTTCGGTGAGCCGAGCAGCGTCGAGAAGGTGCGCCGGGTGGTCGACGGCCTCCTCGACCCCGGTCACTCCCCCACGGGCCGCGCCGGCTCAGACCGCTCCCCGCGATAGCGGTCGGCGAGTTCGCGGCGGTGGTCGGCCGGGGAACCGAACAGCGCACGGTCGAGCGTGGCACGTTTGAGATAGCGGTGAATTCCGCTCTCCCAGGTGTAGCCGATACCGCCGTGTAACTGCACCGCCTTTCCGGCGATCCGGACCCCGGCGTCACCGGCACCGGCCTTCGCCGCCGAAACGGCCCGGCGGGCGGGCACCGTACCGTCCATCGGGACGGCCAGGGCGTCCGAGACCAGCCGGCGTGCGACGGTGAGGTCCACGAGCATATCGGCGCAGGCGTGTTTGACCGCCTGGAAGGAGCCGACCGGCCGGCCGAACTGCTCCCGGACGCGGACGTATTCGACCGTCGCGTCCAGCATGGCCGCGCCGACCCCCAGACTGTCGCAGGCCACCGCCAGCGCGGCACGGTCGTAGAGTGCGCGCGGTCCGCAGCCGATACCGGCGCGGAAGGGCCGCACCGCTTCCGGCGCGAGGACGACACCCTGGGCCGTCACTCGTCCCAGCGACCGCGTTTCGTCCACCACCGGCCGCTCCTCGACGCGCACACCGGGCGTACCGGGCTCGACGACGGCCACTCGCACGGTCCCGTCGGAAGCTCGGGCGGGAATCAGCAGGGTGGTCGCCGCCGCGGCGTCGGGGACGAAATCCGCGTTTCCGGAGATTTCGAATCCCTCGATGGTTTGGACGATGCGGAAGGTGGGTACTATGCCTCCGGTGCCGGCACAAGCCGTTTCGCCGCCGGCCGCCGGCACCATATTTCCTCCCAGCACCGCGATGGGTATCGCGGTACCCGCGACGGTCTCGCGCAGCACCGCGTCCCGGTGAGCGTTCGGCTCGAGCAGAGCCAGGGCGCCGATACCCGCCGAGGCCACACTCGGATACGCGGTGCGCGCGACCGCCCGGCCCGCTTCCTCCAGCAGAATGCCGACCTCCACGAGGCCGGCCCCGGCTCCCCCGTACTCCTCCGCCGCCTCCAGACCCGGCCAACCGGCCCGCGCGAGCACCGGCCAGTCGATCCGGCCCGCGGCGCCGCTCTTGCCGAGCAGTTCCCGGGCCACGGTACGCAGTTCGTCGTGGAATTCGGTGAATTCGCTCATCACGCTCCCGCCGGTTCTCTGGGCAGGCCAAGACCCCGTTCCCCGATGATGGTGCGCTGGATCTCGCTGCTGCCGCCCGGCACCGTCCACTCCCATGAGCCGACGAAATCCAGCACCCAGGCGCCGGATTCCCAGCCCCCCGACATGGGCTTGCGCAACACGGTCTGCCCGGGCAGACCACAGACCTCCGCGCCGAAATCGGTCATCCGCTGGAGGAGTTCGCTGTAGTACAGCTTGACCACGGACGCGTCGGCCGGGCCGACGGTGCCCGCGTCGTGGCGTTCGACGAGGTCCCGGCACAGGGCACGCAACCCGGTCAGCTCGATCTCGAGCCGGGCCAGCCGGTCGGCGATATATCCGTCGTCGACCGGGCGCCGCCCGAAGACGTCGGGTATGCGGCATTCCCGCACCAGCCACCCGAAACCGGCATTACCGAGCCGCTCCGCGAGTTCCAGCATGGTCAGGCCGCGTTCGGCGCCCAGCGTCTGCTGGGCCAGCTGCCAGCCCCGGTTCTCGGCGCCGATCAGATTCGCGGCCGGTATCCGCACCTCGTCCAGGAAGATCTCACAGAAATGCGATTCGCCGGTGGCCTGGCGGATCGGCCGCACCACTATCCCGGGCGTACGCATATCCATCAGGAGGTACGAGATCCCCCGGCGTTTGGGCGCGGCGGGGTCGGTACGCGCCAGCAGCAGGCACCAGTCGGCGTACTGGGCGCCGCTGGCCCATACTTTCTGCCCGGTCACCACATAGTCGTCGCCGTCGCGCCGGGCGGCGGTGCGCAGCGCGGCCAGATCCGAGCCCGCGCCCGGTTCCGAGAATCCCTGCACCCACAGTTCCCCGTCGAGGATCGCGGACAGATGACGCTGCCGTTGTTCGGCGGTACCGCCGGCGAGCAGGGTGGCCGCGGCATGGTGGATCGCCACGAACGCCAGCACCAGCCGCGGCGCGTCGTGCGCCGCGAGTTCCTGGTAGAGCACGATCTGCTGTGGAATCGGCATACCGCCGCCGTACTCGCGGGGCCAGTGCGGCACCGCGTACCCGGCGGCCCGCAACCGCTGGAACCAGTCCTGCTGGAAGGCCACGAACTCCGCGTCGGTGGCACCGGTCTGGGCGGCCCGCCACTCCGTGGGGATATTCGCCCGGCACCACTGCCGCACGGTGTCCCGGAAGTTCGTGAGATCGCTGTCGGTCACGGTCACCTCCGCGTCATCGCCGCGCCCGCCCGCGCAGGGCCGCGAGCCGCGCCCGGTGGTCGGCCGATTGCATGGTCACCACTTCGGCGGCGAAACCGGCCTGCAGCGGACCCGCCAGCGCCTGCGAAAGGTACATGTTCACCACCCGTTTGGTGCTGCTGAGCGCCTGCTGCGGCAGTCCGGCCAGCCGCTGCGCCAGCGCCCGGGCCGCGGCCGGCAACTCTTCCGCCGGTACGGTCCGGCTGGCCAGCCCGAGGTCCACCGCGGTGGCCGCATCGATCCGGTCGCCGGTGTACAGGTACTCCCGGGAACGCAGAATCGGGGTGAGCAGCGGCCAGAGCGCCGCGCCCCCGTCACCGGCCACCAGTCCCACGGCGATATGCGGGTCGGCCAGATGGGCGCGTTCGGAGATCAGGACGATATCGCACAGAATCGCGATACTCGCGCCCAGACCGACGGCCGGGCCGTTCACCGCGGCGATCACCGGCAACGGGAAGCGCAGCAACTCCTCGATGATCTCGGCGCCCTCCCGGATGCTCTCGTCCCGGGCCACCGGATCGTCCACGAACGAGGTGATCCAGTCCAGATCACCCCCCGCGCTGAACGCTCGACCGGCACCGGTGAGTATCACCACCCGGGCCTCGGTATCGGCGGCCAGTTGCCGCCAGACCCGCGCCAGCGCCCGGTGCAGGTCGGCGTTCACGGCATTGAGTTCCGCCGGCCGATCGATGGTGACGATGCGTACCGGACCCTCAGCGGTGACGGTCAGTACGCCGGGGAGGTCGTATCGCACAGTGCCTCACACTCCCGCCGGATCGGAAAACAAACCCGCCAGTCCGCGCCGGCCGATCCGGCCGGTCAGCAGTTGCTCGGTGGTCACCGCGCCGAACGGCAATCGGCGCAGCGGCAGGCTGTACCGGGACAGCCATGACAGGGTGGTCTCGTCGCAGAATCCGACCGCGCCGTGCAACTGGTGCGCGGTCCGGAACACGATATCGGCGGCTTCCAGCGCCGCCAGCCGCAACGCCAGCGCGTCGTCGACCGCTTCCGGTCGACCGGTCTGGATACTCCACAGCGCGTACCTGGCCAGCAGGTCGACTCCCCGCCGCTCGACCTCGGCGTCGGTGAGCTGGAACTGAACCCCTTGGAACTGGGCCAGCGGCCGCCCGAACTGTGCACGGATCGACACATGGGCGCGGGCGAGTTCCAGGGCGCGGTCCAGCATCCCCAGCAGCGTCCAGCACGGGAGGGTCAGCGCGAGCGCGAGATCCGCGCTGCCGTCGCCGTCGAGTGGCCGGATCTCGAGCGGGGCGACGAATGCCGAATCCCGGACCGGACCGGCGGGCACCGGTCGCGCGGTTCCCCGGGCACCCGCGGGCGTCACGGTCGCCCACCGCAGATCCAGCCCCGCCACCGGCCCCGCGGGCTCCGCACCCGCGACCACGATCAGACCGTCGTGGTCCGCGCCCGCCGGCCGCGCCAGCCGTTCGGCCACCGGGTAGGGAGTCGCCCAGTATCCGGCGCCACGGCACAGCGCGGCCGCCGCTTCCAGTTCGACGGGATCCCGTCGCGGGGCCAGTTCCCAGGCACCGAGGCCGGTGAGCACGGGCTCGATCACCCGCTGCCGGCCGCGCGGGTCCTGTTCGGCCCGCCGCACCAACTCGTCCCCGCCCGCCGCGCCCAGCGCGCGCACCACTTCGCGACCGAACTCGGCCGCCTCGGCGGCGAGTTCGATCCGCACCTCGTGGGCGGCGCCGGCCGACCCATTCGATGTACTCACACCGCCCTCCTCCGCCGACCCCGACAACCCCTGCGGTTGTGCGCCGCCACCACGGATTCCTCCGCACGCACCGGGTGGCTCTCCGGCGCCGCGAATTTCCCCTCGGTCACGACCCGACCCGTCCGGCCTGCCGCCGCTTGCTCCGCACCGCTCCGGCCGCGGATTCCGTCGCCGGGCGCGCCCACCCCGACCCGGGAGCCGCCAGCAGTTCGCGGGCGAGCAGAATTCGCTGCACCTCGATACTTCCGGACGCGACGGTCGCGGCATTCGCATAGCGCCAGTGGTCGTGGACGGCCCGCCGGAACCGGCGGCGCGTCTCCGAATCGCCGGGCACCGCCGCCGCGAGTTCCACCAGGACCTCCGCGCTCTCCTGGTCGAGACGGGTCACCGCGATCCGGTAGGCGGCAGCGTCGCCCGGTGCCACCGTGCCCGAACTCTGTAGCGACAGCACCTGGTACGCGAGCAGTCGCGCGCGGCGGCACCGGGTGAGCATGCGCGCCCAGCGCCCCCGCAGGGCTTCCGGGATCTCGTCCCAGCTCTCGCCGAGCACCTCGGGCGCGGCGTGCAGCAGCCGATCGCAGCGGGCGTAGCGGGCGATACCGACGCGTTCGAATGCCAGCACCTCCTGTACCACCGACCAGCCGTGATCCACCGCGCCGAGCACGTCGGCTTCGGTGGCCCGGACATCGTCGAAGAAGACTTCGTTGAGATGGTGCGGGCCCAGCATGGAGGCGATCGGCCGGACCGTGATGCCCGGATCGGTCATGGGCAGCAGGAAAACGGTGAGCCCCTGCTGTTTGCGCCCGGCGTTCGAGGTGCGCGCGAGCAGGAAGCACCAGTGGGCCATGGAGGCGTAGGAGGTCCAGATCTTCTGGCCGGAAATGGCCCACCCGTCGCCGTCGCGGCGGGCGGTGGTGCGCAGCGAGGCCAGGTCCGAACCCGCCTCGGGTTCGCTGAAGCCCTGACACCAGACGACCTCGCCGCGCGCGATCGGGGGCAGGTGTGCGCGCTGCTGTTCCGGAGTGCCGTGCCGCATGATGGTCGGACCCACCCAGTTGACGCCCATGTACTGCGCACCGCGCGGTTCGTGCTGCGCCCACATCTCCTCGCGGACCACGGTCTGCTCCCAGATCGAGGCGCCGCGGCCGCCGAATTCCTCGGGCCAGGCCAGACAGAGCAGACCGCGGTCGGCCAGGGTCGCGCAGAAACGCTGCGCGACGGCAAGGTCCGCGGGGTCGTCGGTGAAGGCGCCCAGATAGTCGGCGGGGACCTCGTCGGTGATCAACCGGCGTAGCTCGCCACGGAGCTTCGCGGCGGTCGCACCCATCGTGAAGTCCATGGGCGTACCCTACGACAATCCTCATAAGGATTGCAATGTTTACTGGTTTGGCCGAGATTTGTTCCGTCCGGGGCCGACCCGGCCTCATGGAGGCGAGCCGGATGGACAGGTGGCCGCCGTGGCGGCAGCCAGGCAGAAGTCCCCCAGCCGCACGACCTCCGCGGCGGTGGGCTCGGTGTCCGACCACAGGTACTCCGACAACTTCCCGACGGTCGCGTAGGCGACCAGTCCGGCCGCGAATTCCGGTTCGGCCACGCCGAGTTCGGCGAACGGCGCATGGAGCAGTACCGCGAGCCGACGCGGCGCCGAGCCGGCCCGCCCGGTCACCAGATCCGTCCCCAGCGCGCCGGTATGACACAGCACGGCCCGCGTATCGGCGGCGAGCGCCGGCTCGGCCTGCGCCAGGATGGCCGCCACCCAGCAGCGCACCCGGGCCCGCGGCTCCCCCTCCTTGGCCATCCGGTGCGCGACATATTCCGCCAGCCGTTCCGCACCGTCGGCGAGTACCGCCGCCATCAGCGCGTCCTTGGACGAGAAGTGCCGGTAGAACGCATCGTTGGACAACCCCGCGGTGGCGACGATATCGGCCACCCGGGGACGCGCACCGGCTCCACACCGCCGCACCTGGTCCAATGCGGCATCCAGCAACCGGCGGATCTCGCCGGCGTATTCGGCCTCCCGTTCGGCCACCGCCTTCCGGGCGATCCGGGCCACCAGATCCGACTCCGAAAGAATTGCATTCTTCTTCACAAGAAGTATATTCTCACTCCAGGAGAGGAGGCGCAAATGGCATGGGATTTCGAGACCGAACCCGACTTCCAGGCGAAGCTCGACTGGGCCGATGCGTTCGTACGCGACGAGGTCGAACCACTGGATCTCCTCTGGCCGCACGAGCAGTTCGTGCCCCTGGAGGGCGCCCGGCGGGCGGCAGTCGACCCGCTCAAACAGCGGGTCCGCGACCAGGGACTGTGGGCGACCCACCTCGGCCCGGACCTGGGCGGACAGGGGTACGGTCAGCTGAAACTGGCCCTGCTCAACGAGATCCTGGGCCGCAGTTCCTGGGCTCCCATCGTCTTCGGCTGCCAGGCGCCCGATACCGGCAATGCCGAAATCATCGCGCACTACGGCACCGCGGCCCAGAAGGAGCGGTACCTGCGGCCGCTACTCGACGGTCAACTCTTCTCCTGCTATTCGATGACCGAACCGCAGGCCGGTGCCGACCCCACCCTGTTCCGCACCCGCGCCGTCCGCGACGGAGACGACTGGGTGATCAGCGGCTGGAAGTTCTTCTCCTCCAACGCCCGCACCGCCGCGTTCCTCATCGTAATGGCGGTAACGGACCCGGAGGTGAGCCCCTACCAGGGCATGTCGATGTTCCTGGTGCCCGCCGACACCCCCGGAATCCGCATCGAACGCAATATCGGCCTGGCCGGGGAACCACTGAACGACGGCTCGCACGCATTGATCCACTACGACGATGTCCGCGTACCCGCCGAGGCCCTGCTCGGCGAGGCCGGGCAGGCGTTCGTGATCGCGCAGACCCGGCTCGGCGGGGGCCGTATCCATCACGCCATGCGCACCATCGGGCTCGCGCAGAAGGCCTTGGACATGATGTGCGAACGCGCGCTGAGCCGGGAGACCGCCGGCAGCCGGCTCGCCGACAAACAGTTCGTCCAGGGCTATATCGCCGATTCCTACGCCCAGCTGAAACAGTTCCGGCTGCTGGTGCTGTACACGGCCTGGGAAATCGACAAATACAACGATTACAAGAAGGTCCGCAAGGATATCGCCACGGTGAAGGTCGTGATGCCGACCGTGCTCCACGATATCGCCTGGCGGGCCATGCAGGTGCATGGTGCGCTGGGCACCACCAACGAGTTGCCCTTCTTCACGATGATCCACGGCGCCGGCGTGATGGGTCTGGCCGACGGCCCGACCGAGGTGCACAAGATGACCGTCGCCAAACAGGTCCTGCGTGACCACCGGCCCAGCGCCGATCAGTGGCCCACGGAATGGATACCGCGCAGGCTCGCGGCGGCGCGGGCCAAATACGCCGATTACCTGGAGAACGAAGTAGGCAACCATTAACCCTTCCCCACGGCTGAAGCCGGGGGATTTCCAGCTCGGACCGCACCACTGACCGCCCCGGAGGGAGACCCGCAATGTCTTATGTCGTCAGCACTGGCACGGTCGAGTTCTACCGTGGCCGCCAGAATGACAGCGGCGGCGTTCCGGTCGCGGTCTGCGGTGTGCCCACAGTCTTGGCAACTGAAGATTCTCACCTGCAAGGCAAGCCGCTGCTTGGCTCTCGCTCCGCAGCCTGCGCAGGTCATGGTCGTGTACGCGGGCGGAACCTTCACCACTCGCCCCTCTTTGATCGAGAAACCCTCGGTGGTGTATTCCAGCGACGGCAACGCCTTCTTCCGGGTCTTGACCACCGGCCTACCACGGCCTTTCACCCGGAACGAGTGAGCGAGTGCCTGCGCATAGGTGCGCAACATTTGCTGCTGAACCACCTGCGAACCCGACCGCAACCAGGCATTACGGCCGCGTGCTTCCGTGAGCATTTGCGACAACCGAGAGAAGGTCGGTTTACTCCCGGCGCGCTGTTGGTGCACCGCTTCGTTCAAGGGCCGCTCTTCCCGCACCCTGCGAGCCGAGTCCCCCACCCTCGAGTTTCGCTTACCCACCCGGTGGACCAACTCGTACTTCGTCGCCACTGTCGGCGGCGCGACCCAGGAGGTAGTGAAACGCTATGTCGAGAACCAGAAGAACGCTCAGCTCCGATTCCTCCCCACGGCTGAAGCCGGGGGTTTCCTCGGAGCTCTTTCGATGATCGACTTCGCGCCGCTGGCGCAGTGGATGGACGAAGCCGGGCTACCGGGCAAGGGCGAACCGCTGGAGACCCGATTCCTGTCGGGCGGTACGCAGAACGAGATCTACGAGATCACCCGCGGCGAGCACCGCAGTGTGCTGCGGATACCCCCGGCCGGGGCGCCGGCCGACCGAGACAACGGAATAGTGCGGGAGTGGCGGATCATCGAGGCGCTGGACGGCACCGACGTTCCGCACACCGGCGCCGTGGCGGTCTGCACCGACTCCTCGGTCCTGGGCCGCACGTTCTACCTGATGGGATTCGTGGACGGCTGGTCGCCGATGGATCATCGCCGGGTCTGGCCGGCCCCCTTCGACACCGACCTCACCGCGCGCGCCGGCCTGGCCTATCAGCTCGCCGAGGGCATCGCGCTGCTGTCCAGGGTGGATTGGCGGGACCGGGGCCTGCACGATCTGGGGCGGCCGGACGGCTTCCACGAACGTCAGGTCGCCCGGTGGACCGGCTTCTTCGAACGGATCAAGGGCCGCGACCTCGAGGGGATGGACACCGCCACCCGGTGGCTGCACGAGCACCGGCCCCTGGACTACATCCCCGGTCTGATGCACGGCGATTACCAGTTCGCCAATGTCATGTATCGCGCGGGCGGGCCGGCCCGCCTGGCCGCCATCGTCGACTGGGAGATGGGTACCGTCGGCGACCCGAAGCTGGATCTGGCGTGGATGGTGCAGAGCTGGCCGGCGGACACCTCGGCTCCCGAGGCCGCCGAATCGGGCTACGTGGATATGCGCGGCATGCCCTCCCGCGACCAGGTGGTGGCGCATTACGCGCAGGTGTCGGGCCGGCAGGTCGACGATCTCGACTACTACCTGGTCCTGGCCAGATGGAAGCTCGCGATCGTACTGGAACAGGGCTTCCAGCGAGCGGGCGACGATGTGAAACTCCAATCCTTCGGCCCGATCGTGCCCGAACTCATGCGCTCGGCCGCCGAACTCACCGAGACAACGGAGTACAAGTCATGAACGAGGCGGGTCCGGAGGCGGCAGCGGAGCGTGACCACGGAGGGCCCTCGGCCGGGGCCGATCGACACAACATGAGCGACGCAGAATTCCTGGTGGAGCACCGCGGTCCGGTCACCGTACTCACCCTGAACCGCCCGCAGGCACGCAACGCGCTCAACGGCAACCTGATCGCCGGTATCGGCGCCACCGTCCTGGCGGCCGAACAGGATTCCGGCACCCGGGCACTGGTCCTCACCGCCGCCGGCGACCGCGCTTTCTGCTCGGGGATGGACCTGCGCGCGTTCGCCGGCGGTGCGGACGTCGGGTTCAGCGATACTCCGGAGAACCGGGCCTTCCAGCGCCTCACCCGCGGGGCCGTCGCGGTTCCCGTGGTCGGGGCGGCCAACGGCACCGCGGTCGGCGGCGGGTTGGAACTGCTGCTGGGTTGTGATCTCATCGTCGCCGCCGACACCGCGAAATTCGGACTGCCCGAAGTGCAGCGCGGACTCTTCCCGGGCGGCGGTGGCACCTATATCGCCGAGCGCATTCCGCTCGGAATCGCACTGCAATTGACGCTCACCGGCGAATTCCTCAGCGCCGCACGTGGGTACGAGATCGGCCTGATCAATGCCGTGGTCCCGGCCGGTGACGTGCTCGACACCGCCCTCGGTTTCGCGGACCGGATCGCCGCGAACGGACCGCTGGGGGTCGCCGCCTGCAAGGAACTGGTGCGCCTGTCGGTCACCGACCCCGAGAAGGCGGCGCACCGGCTGCGGCACTGGCAGGGTGTGGTCTTCGCCAGCGAGGACGCCAAAGAGGGCGCGACAGCGTTCATGGAGAAACGCGCCCCGGTGTGGCAGGGCAGATGACCACGGTGCGGGCAGTGATCTGCCCCGAGTACGGGTCGCCGGAGGTACTGCGGATCGAACGGCGACCCCTCCCCCGGCCCGGCCCCGGGCAGGCGCGGATACGGGTGCGCGCGGCCGCGGTGAACTTTCCCGACGTTCTACTGATCGCCGGGCGATACCAGGTCAGCGTGCCGCCGCCCTTCGTCCCGGGCAGCGAATTCGCCGGCCACGTCACCGAACTCGGCCCGAACTGCCCGGGATTCGCGATCGGGGACCGTGTGTCCGGTACCGGCCTGTACGGCGCGTTCGCCGAGGAAATCGTCGTTCCGGCCACGAATCTGGCGCCGATCCCGCCGGGCGTGGACGATCGGACCGCCGCCGCGTTCGGCGTCGCCCATCGCACCGCGTACCACGCCCTGCGGTCGGTGGCCCGGGTGCGCGCGGGTGACACCGTGGTCGTCCTCGGCGCCGGGGGCGGGGTGGGATTGGCGGCGGTACAGCTGGCCGGCGCGCTCGGCGCCGAGGTGGTGGCGATCGCGTCCTCGCCCGAGAAGCTCTCCGCCGCGGAATCCTACGGCGCGAAATACCTGATCGACCATCGTGAATCCGATGTGCGGGCGGCCCTGCGCGCGGCGGCCCCCGAGGGCGCCACGGCAGTCCTGGATCCTGTCGGCGGTGACCTGTCCGAACCGGCACTGCGCGCGCTGGGCCGCGGCGGCCGCTTCGTCACCATCGGCTACGCCTCCGGAACGGTTCCGCGAATCCCATTGAACCTGGTACTGGTCAAGGGATTGCAGATCCTCGGCTTCCAGTTCCGCGATATCGACCCGGACGAGTTCGACCGCAACGAGCGGGAACTGGCAGGCCTGCTCGCCGACGGCCGGGTCGCACCGCATATCGGCGCCACTTTCCCGCTCGCGGATACCGCCCGGGCCTTCGAACGGGTCGCCGCGGGCCGGGCCGTCGGCAAGGTGGTCATCGATGTGACAGCCTGACCGGCCGCCGGCGCCCGAACCGAGGCCGCGATCCGCTCACTTCCGGTTCTCGACTCCATCCCGGCGCGGGGCTGTGGGCGCTGGGCCGTCCGGTCTCCGGTGGCGGCCGGTCGCCGTCCGCAGCGCGGCCGCGAGTGCCAGGGTGGCAGCGAATCCGAGTTCGGCGACCAATCGCTGTGCGGTCGCGTCGCAGGTGGCGTTCATGCGCTGATGGTGGCACCACATGCTGATGCCGTGGGGCACTATCGGCCGCCCTTCTCCGTGTGGCGGCAGCGCAGCCCGCCGGAATTTCACCTCCGCCACCGGTCCGTTGCGGTCTTCAGGTGGCAGGCGTGAGCAGGGCGGCCGGATCCGCGGGCACCGGCATGGGCCGGCGCAGCCCGACGCGGGTGCGGCCGGTGTTGCCTTCGGGGTAGCGGTCGGCCAGCAATCCCGGGGCGGTGAGGACGATCCGGGTATCGGCGAGTTCGTAGCGGGTTCGGCAGCACCGACCTCGTAACGCGGTGGGATACGCGTCAGTGCCGAATCGATCCGATCACCGGCACGGGAGCCACGTGGCCGGTCGCCGGACGGGTCCGGAACAGCGCAAGGCCTATATCCACCAGCGATGATCGGTGCAGGGTTGCGACGTCGTGCATCGGGGTCCACGTCGGATCGACGGTTCGACCGTTCGGCTCGGGCCGGAGCCGCCCGCCGACGATGCGTACCTGATAGAAAATGCCGACGTTCTGGTGGTCGGGTCCACCGGGGACTGTCCGTTCGGCAGCGGGGATCACCCTGGAATCCACACCCAGCAGACGTTCGACCTCGACCGCGCAGCCGGTTTCCTCGGCGAACTCCCGGATCACCGTGTCGAACGGGTCCTCCGCATGCTCGACACCACCACCCGGCAGGGTCCAATTCGTGTCACCCTCCGGCGATACGTGGCGGACGAGCAGCACCCGCCCCCCTTCGACGCATACGGCGTACACAGCCAACCGGAAACTCACCACACACCTCCCACCGGAACCCCTCGCCGCTCACGGACCATCACGCATTGCCCGGTTGTCCGGTCTGACACGGCACCGGCCGTTATCCGCCGCTCGTCGACCTCGGGCGCGGCCGGACGGGGGTGACCTGACGGAACGGCGGGTACGCCCTCCGGAAGCTTATCGACCATGGAATTTTCAGGTGAGGGGGTTGGTGGAAAAGTCGATCTGGCGCCGGGCGTTGGACAGCGTGGTCACCACGCAGGAGTGATCGACGTCTGCGGCCACTGCGGCATGGCGTCCGGGCACGAGATCGCTCAATCGGCCGGTGGACGCCGAGCCCGATCGAGTCGATCGGCTTTGTCGCGGAGGTACCGCTGTTCGGCTTGATTGCCGGTCAGGTCGGCGGCGCGGTGGAAGAGTTCGGCCGCGATGGTGCCGTCGCCGGTCTGCTGTAGGAGGTGCGCGCGTACGGCGTGTTCGCGTTGCCGGGTGAGCGGGTTGCGGTCCAGGTGGTGGTGTCGATCGAGGTCGTCGAGCAGGGCGAGACCGCGGGCGGCCCCGTAGGCGTGGGCGACGGCCACGACGCGGGCGAGTCGGACGGGCGGGGTGGGAGTGAGGCGTTCGAGCCACAGGTAGAGCATCGCGATCTGCGGCCAGTCGGTCCGGCCCGGTTCGGCGGCGGCATGGACCGCGGCGATGGCGGCCTGGAGTTGGTACGGGCCGGCCGGGCCGCGGTTCCAGACACGATCGATGAGTGCGGTTCCCTCATCGATCAGTTCGCGGTCCCACCGCGTGGAGTCCTGTTCCGCGAGGGGTATCAGTTCGCCGGCGTCGGTGCGTGCCGCGCGGCGGGATTCGGTGAGCAGCATGAGTGCGAGCAGGCCGGTCACTTCCGCGTCGCCGGGGTCGGTGGCGTGCAGCATTCTGGTCAGGCGGATGGCCTCCCGGGTGAGATCGACCCGGGTGAGATCGGCTCCGGCGGTAGCGGTGTAGCCCTCGTTGAAGACGAGGTAGAGCACGCGCAGGACCGCGGTCATCCGGCTGTCGCGGTCGCTGTAGGTGGGTGGGGTGAAGCGGGCGCCGGCCTTGGCGAGCGTTTGTTTGGCGCGACTGATCCGCGTGCCCATGGTGGCCTCGGCCGTGCCGTAGGCGTGCGCGATCTCGGCGGTGGTCAGGCCGCCGACCGCGCGGAGGGTCAGCGCCACCTGTGAGGTGTGGCCGAGCGCGGGATGGCAGCACAGCAGGAGCAGGGTGAGGCTGTCGTCGAGGCCTGTGGTCTGCGCGCGCCGCGCGGGTTCGGCCATGGCCAGTTCGGCGGTGCCGGCTTCCAGTTCACGGCGGCGGCGAGCCCGGTCGGAGCGCAGTAGGTCGACCATGCGCCAGTAGGCGATTCGAACGAGCCAGCTCCGCGGACGGTCCGGGACACCGTCGAGCGGCCACGCGCGCGCGGCGATCAGCAACGCTTCCTGCACAGCGTCCTCGGCGATATCGAATCGTCCGAATCGGCGGACCAGCGCACCGAGGACCTGCGGCGCTTCGGCGCGCAGCAGGGCCTCGATCTCGGGAGTCATGTGGTGAAGTCTTCGCCCATGACCGGGCGGATTTCGATCGGCTCGCCGAGTGCTTCGACAATGCGGGCGGTGATCTCCACGGCTCGTTCGTGGCCGGCGACATTGATCACGGCGAAGCTGGCCAGGACCTCCTTGAGTTCGGCGAACGGGCCGTCGGTGGCCACCACACCGTCCGCGGTTTTGCGGACGGTGGTGCTGACGGCCGGGTGGCCCAGGCCCTCGCTGGTGACCAGTTCACCGGCGGCGATCAGTTCCTGTTCCAGTTGCCGGTAGGTGGCGAACGCCGCCAGCGCCTCCGCCGAGGGAGTGTCGGCGGTCGCGGCGTCCCACGCGGTGGCCGGGGTGTAACCGAGCAGCAGGTATTTCACGGTCCGTCCTTCCGAAGCGGTCGGGTTGTCATCACGGTAGCCGGGGGCAGAGCCATGGCCCGCTCAGGCGGCGCGGCGCTGGGACAGCGCCAGCACGGTGGTCCAGGTGAAGGCGATCAGACCGTTGATCGCGATCTGGATGCTCATATTGCCGGGCGATATCGGCACCAGCAGAACGAGTCCGGCAGCGGCGCTCGCCACGGCGGGCAGCACCATCCGGCGGCGCGCGCACCGTGCGCTCAGCACCAGAGCCGCGATCGCGAGCGCGGTGAACGCCACCGCGGCGGCGGCCGAATGCGCAATGCTGTGCCAGGACATCTGCGCGACCGGCCCATCCGGTGTGCCGGCCGGGAATCCGTTCTCCGGATCCATGGTGAACATCCCGGCAGCGATGAGTCCGATGCCGAATACTCCCACCAGGATCGGTAGCGCCCGCCGCCCGAGTCCTTCCGTGAGAGTGCGGCAGAGGCCGGCGGCCAGGGTCAACGCACCCATCCCGGCCGTGATGAACGTGATGATCTGGATCCAGCCGAGATTTCCGGTGGCGAGCTGGCTGATCGGGTGCCGGGTGATGTCGAAGCCCGTACGGGTGAGCATCTGCGTGATGGCCGAAGCGAAGAACGCCGGACCGGCAGCGGCACCTGCGAGCAGTAGATACCCGGTTGCCGGAGCAGGTGCGTGTTCGGAGGTGGCGGCGGTCGGGGCGTGGGACGCGAGAGTCATCGGGTTCCTTCCTCGGTGATGGGTTGGTCGCTGCTACCTCGGAGCCACCGGTCGGATCTCGACACCCCGATGTAGTGACTCGCATCACATCCCCTGAGCGTCGAAGCCGGCGGAACCGCTCCGAGGTAGCAGCGACCAACCCACACAGGAGGACGAAAATGATCGACACCCAGCAGCAGCCCACCCCCGAGCTGCGGGCCCTGGACCGCCTGGCCGGCACCTGGAAGGTCAGCGGCGGCGCGGAGGGAACTGTGCGCTACGAATGGATGCCCGGCCGGTTCTTCCTGCTCCAGCACATCGACCTCACCCAGCACGGCGAACCTGTCACCGGTATGGAGGTGATCGGCAACCTGCGCCCGTTCGGCGAACCCACCGGCCCCGATGTGGCATCGCGGTACTACGACTCGGTCGGCAACACCTTCGACTACGTCTACGAATTGATCGGCGACACACTCACCATCTGGGCCGGCGCGCAGGGCAGTCCCGCCTACTACGAGGGCACCTTCGACGCCCACGGCACCACCGTCACCGGTGCATGGGTCTACCCGGGCGGCGGTGGATACACCTCGACCATGACCCGCATCTGACCCGGCGGCCCAACGCCGCCCGGCCCGGACCCGGGCCGGGCGGCGGCGTGGGACTGTCAGCGATCTTGTGGGCGGGGCGGTGATCCGACAAGCTGAGGCGGCCTGCTTCAGCGGAAAGGATTGTCGTGTCGGAGGAGTCGAAGT